>NZ_BCUA01000031.1 GCF_001591045.1 Sphingopyxis granuli NBRC 100800
GGCTTTCGCCGGGGAACAGCTCACCACTTGCCTGAGGGGTATATATGCCGACTTGATCCGGGGTCCCGCTATGCGCCGCCCGGCAGCGGGATCCCGGATCAGGTCCGGGGTGGCGAGGGAGTGAGGTCGCTTTCATGCCAGCCGCACCCCCTTCGCGATCGGGCGCCCGCGCAGCAATTCGGCGGCGTCCATCGCCGGCTTGCCCGCGCGCTGCACTCGCGTCGCGCGGATCGCGCCGGGGTTGCAGGCGACGGTCAGCGCCTCGTCGAGCGTGACGCCCGGCGTCGCGCCCGGAATCGTGTCGGCCGGATGCACGACCTCGGCGGCGAGCAGCTTGTACCGTTCGTCGTCGAGTTCGAAAAAGGCGCCGGGGACGGGGTTGAACGCGCGAATCTGCCGTTCGACCTGCACCGCGCTGGTCAGGAAATCGAGCCGCGCCTCGCTCTTGTCGATCTTGGCGGCATAGGTCGCGCCCGCATTGGGTTGCGGTTGGGGCGCAAAAGCATCGAGATCGCCCAGCACCTTCACCATCAGCCGGGCGCCCATCGCCGCCAGTTCCGCGGTCAGTTTGCCCGCCGTCTTGCCATCGACCGGAGTGCGTCCGATCAGTCGTATCGCACCCGTGTCGAGCCCGGCGTCCATCTGCATGATCGTCACCCCGGTCTCGGCATCGCCCGCCAGGATCGCGCGCTGCACCGGCGCCGCGCCGCGCCAGCGCGGCAGGATCGAGCCATGGACGTTGAGACACCCGGCGCGCGGCGTATCGAGCACCGCCTGCGGCAGGATCAGGCCATAGGCGGCGACCACCGCGACATCGAGGTCGAGCGCCGCGAACGCTGCCTGCTCCTCGGCGTTCTTCAGGTTTTTCGGCGTGCGGACGGGCAGGCCGTGCGCCTCGGCCCAGTCGTGTACGGCGCTGCGCTGCACCTTCTTCCCGCGCCGTGCGGGGCGCGGCGGCTGGGTGTAGACTGCTACAACCTCGTGCCCCGCCGCGTGCAGAGCGGCGAGCGTCGGCACCGCGAAGGGCGGCGTTCCCATGAAGGCGATGCGCATGGTTGCGGGCATTGGCGGAGGCAGGCGATACATTCAACCCTGCTCTGCCTGCATGTGTCCCCGCGAAGGCGGGGATCCAGAGGATCAAGAGGTGACGTTGGTTCCGAACGCTCTGGGTCCCCGCCTTCGCGGGGACACACGTGGTGGATTTATGCATATGGATTGTGCACCGATTGCACACCCACTACCACCACACCCATGGCCTCCACCGAAATCGAAGCCCTCGTCCAGCAACTCGCCCGGCTTCCCGGCCTCGGGCCGCGGTCGGCACGGCGCGCGGTGCTGCACCTGATGAAGAAACGCGAAAGCGCCTTCGCGCCGCTGCTCGCCGCGCTCCAGACCGTGTCCGAACGGCTCGTCACCTGCACCGTCTGCGGCAATGTCGATACGCACGATCCCTGCGCGATCTGCGCCGACCCGCGCCGCGACGCACGCAGCCTGTGCGTGGTCGAGGAGGTGTCGGACCTATGGGCGCTCGACAAGGCGCGGCTCTTCCCCGGCAAATATCATGTCCTCGGCGGCCGTCTGTCGGCGCTCGAAGGCGTGCGGCCGCAGGATCTGAGCATCGACGCACTCGTCGCCCGCGTCGCGGCGGGCGGCATCGACGAGGTGGTGTTGGCGATGAACGCGACGCTGGAGGGGCAGACGACCGCGCATTATCTCGCCGAACGTCTCGAATCATTTCCGGTGCGCCTGACCCAGCTCGCGCACGGCCTGCCGGTCGGCGGCGAGCTCGATTATCTCGACGAAGGGACGCTCGCGCAGGCTCTTCGCGCGCGGCGGCCGGTGGGTTGACGGCGGGCCCGCGAGTTCATACCTCCCGCCCATGGCCCTGCTACCCATCATAGAGACCCCCGATCCGCGGCTGCGCGTCATTTCGAAGCCCGTCGAGACGTTCGACGCCGAGCTGAAGACGCTGATCGCCGACATGTTCGAGACGATGTACGACGCCCCCGGCATCGGGCTGGCCGCGATCCAGGTCGGCGTGCCGAAGCGCATCCTGGTGATCGATCTTCAGGAACCCGATCCCGAGGATGAAGAGGGGAAGCGGGTGATTCGCGACCCCCGCGTCTTCATCAACCCGGTCTTCTCCGACTTTTCGGAGGAGCACAGCGTCTATCAGGAAGGCTGCCTGTCGGTCCCCGAGCAATATGCCGAGGTGACGCGCCCCGCCGAGGTGACGGTCGAATGGCAGGACGCCGACGGCCAGCCGCACAAGGAACGCATGACCGGCCTGATGGCGACGTGCATCCAGCACGAGCACGACCATCTGGAGGGCATTCTCTTCATCGACCATCTGTCGCGGCTGAAGCGCGAGATGGTGCTGAAGAAGCTCGCGAAGATGCGCAAGGCGGCATAATTCCCCTCTCCCCTTGGGGAGAGGGCGGCGAGGCTTGCGAACTTGTTCGCTAGTCGCAGCGGGTGAGGGCTATTACGCCAGCGCCTGAACCCTCACCCAGCTTCGCCCAGGCAACGAGTTGCCAAGGCTGCGCATCCCTCTCCCCCAAGGGGAGAGGGTTTTCGTCAATCCGCCTTCTTCGCCACGCCGACCATCGCGGGGCGCAGCAGGCGATCCTTCATCATATAGCCCGCCTGCATTTCCTGCACGATCGTGCCCGGCTCCTTGTCGCTCGGCACTTCGAGCATCGCCTGATGCTGGTTCGGATCGAGCGGCAGGCCGATCGCGGCGATGCGCGTGATGCCGTGGCGTTCGAAGACGCCCATCAACTCGCGCTCGGTCGCTTCCAGCCCGGCGACGAACGCCTTGAACGTCTCGTCCTCGCGCTGCTGCGGGCTGACCGCGGCCAGCGCGCGACCCAGATTGTCGGCGACCGACAATATGTCGCGCGCGAACTTGGTCGCGGCATAGGCGTGCGCGTCGGCGACCTCCTTTTCGGCGCGGCGGCGCACATTCTGCGTTTCGGCGCGCGCATAGAGCAGGTCCTGCTGCACCGCGGCAAGCTGTTCGGCGAGCTTTGCCGTCTCGTCCTGCGGCTCTGCGGCCGGGGTTTCGATGGCGGCGGCGTCTTCGGTCTGGCCGTCTTCGACTGGCGTATCGTTTTCGATGTTCGTCATAACCCTATCGTATCAGTCTGGAGAGCGATTGTGCGGTAAAGTCCACCATGGGTACGATGCGCGCATAGTTCAAGCGTGTCGGGCCGATTACCCCGACGACGCCGACGACGCGTCCGTCGCTGCCATGATAGGGCGCGGCGATAACCGACGAACCCGACAGCGAAAAGAGCTTGTTCTCCGACCCGATGAAAATACGCGTCGCGCTGCCCTCGCGCGCGCTGTCGAGTAGATGCGCGATGTCCTGCTTCGTCTCCAGTTCATCGAGCAGCTGGCGCACGCGGTCGAGGTCGCCGACCGCGCTTTCGTCGAGCAGATTCGCCTGACCGCGCACGATCAGCACCGGCCGGTCGGCGCCGTCGACCGACCAGATGGCCAGCCCGCGCGACACCAGGTCGGCGGCGGCGCGGTCGATCGCGATGCGTTCGGCCTCCAGTTCGCGTCGCACGCGGGTCTGCGCCTCGGCCAGGGTCAGGCCGGCGAGCATCGCCGACACATAATTGCCCGCCTCGACCAGCGTCGAGGGTTGAAGGCCGGGCGGGATCGCGATGACGCGATTCTCCACCGTCCCGTCGGCTGCAACCAGGACGACGAGCGCCTGCTCGTCGGACATGGGGACGAAGGCGACCTGCTTCAGCACCCGCTCGTGCTTCGGAACCAGCACCAGCCCGGCGCAGGCCGACAGGCCCGACAGCGCGGCGGTCGCGTGCGCGAGCGCGCTTTCGATCGGCCCGCCCTCGGCGAGGCTCGCCTCGATCTGCGCGCGATCCTCGGCTGACGGTTCGGCGACCTGCATCATCCCGTCGACGAACAGGCGCAGCCCCTGCTCGGTGGGCAGGCGCCCGGCGCTGGTGTGCGGGCTGGCGAGCAGGCCGAGTTCCTCGAGGTCCTGCATCACGTTGCGGATCGAGGCGGGCGACAGGTTGAGCGTCGCGAGTTTCGACAGCGTGCGCGATCCGACCGGCTGGCCGGTCTCCAGATAGGCATCGACCACCAGCCGGAACACGTCGCGTGCGCGCGTGGTCAGTTCGATGATCGGCGGCGTGGTCATGGAAGCAGATTTAGGGATGGGGCGGGGCGGGGGCAAGCATTGCGGGGGTGGCGCCGGATCGTCAACGCGGCTAAGCGCCGGCACAGCTTCACGAGGAGACAGACGACATGCGCCCTTCCGGCCGCGCGCCCGACCAGATGCGCCCCATCGCGATCGAAACCGACTTCACCATCCACGCCGAGGGCAGCGTCCTCGTCGCTTTCGGCAACACCAAGGTGCTGGTGACCGCCAGCGTCGAGGAAAAGGTGCCGCCCTTCCTGCGCGGCAAGGGGCAGGGGTGGGTGACCGCCGAATATGGCATGCTTCCCCGCGCCACCCACACGCGCGGCAGCCGCGAGGCGGCGAAGGGCAAGCAGTCGGGCCGCACGCAGGAAATTCAGCGGCTTATCGGGCGCAGCCTGCGCGCCGTCGTCGATATGAAGAAGCTCGGCGAGCGGCAGATCGTCCTCGACTGCGACGTGATCCAGGCTGATGGCGGGACGCGCACCGCGGCGATCAGCGGCGCGTGGGTCGCGCTGCGCCTCGCGGTCGACAAGCTTCTCGCCGCCAAGGCGATCGCCGAGGACCCGATCGAGGACAAGGTCGCCGCCGTCTCGTGCGGCATCCACAACGGCACCGCGGTGCTCGACCTCGACTATGACGAGGATTCGACCGCGGGGGCCGACGGCAATTTCGTGCTCACCGGCAAGGGGCAGATCGTCGAGGTGCAGGCGAGCGCCGAGGGCGCGACCTATGACGAGGAAGGCCTGCTGCGCCTGCTCCGCCTCGCCCGCATCGGCTGCACCGAGATTTTCGCAGCGCAGGCGAAGGCGGTGGGGCGCTGATGTGACCCGAAAGCTCGCTCCCGGCAAACTCGTCATCGCCAGCCATAATGCGGGCAAGGTGCGCGAAATCCGGGCATTGCTCGACCCTTATGGCATCGATCCGGTGTCGGCGGGCGACCTCGGCCTGCCCGAGCCGGCCGAGACAGGCACGACCTTCGCCGAGAATGCGCTGCTCAAGGCGCACGCCAGCGCCTCCGCCGCGGGCCTGCCGGCGCTTGCCGACGACAGCGGGCTCGAGGTCGCGGCGCTCGGCGGCCGGCCGGGCGTCTACACCGCCGACTGGGCCGAACGCCAATGGTTCGAGGGCGAGCCGGGAAAAGATTGGGCCGGCCGCGACTGGTATATGGCAATGGGCAAGGTCGAGGGGCTGCTCGCCGAACAGGGGCCGGGGGTCGACCGCAGCGCCTGCTTCGTCTGCACCCTCGCGCTCGCCTGGCCCGACGGTCATGCCGAGGTTTTCGAGGGGCGCGCGCAGGGCAGCCTGACCTGGCCGCCGCGCGGCACGCTGGGCTTTGGTTATGACCCGGTCTTCGTTCCGTCCGGCAAGCCACAGACCTATGCGGAAATAGACCCGACCGAGAAGCACGCGATCAGCCACCGCGCCGATGCGTTTGCGAAGCTGGTGGCGGGTGTTTTCGGCTGATCGCTTATTTTACCCGGATATTATTGACTCCAATTTTATCCGGGTGTAATCGGCCGGCATGCAACAAGATATTCAAACCGTAACCGCCTTCCTTGGCGCCACATCACTCGTATCGGGGTCGCGCATGATCGTCCGGCAACGGCTGGAGGAGCGCTATCCGGGCGACCTCGGCGCGATCCTCGTTTTCGACGATGCGACCGGCAAGCCGGTCGACCTCGACTATTGGGACGCCGCGACGACCGCGCCGGCATCGTCGGTGGGTCGCCCGAGACTCGGCGTCAAGGCGCGCGAGGTGACGCTGCTGCCGCGGCATTGGGACTGGCTGGCGGAACAGCCCGGCGGCGCCTCCGCCGCGCTGCGCCGACTGGTCGAGGCTGCGAGCCGGGCGCCCGGTGACGGTCGCAAGCGCAAGGATGCCGCCTATCATTTCATGAGCCATATGTGCGGCAACCTGCCGGGCTATGAAGAGGCGCTGCGCGCGCTGTACCGCGACGATAGCGCGGCGTTCGACAGTCTGATCGCGGAGTGGCCGGACGATGTGCGCGATCATATCCGGCGCCTGATCGCCGGCTGACATTCGCGCGCCGCGCCCTATATCGCTCCCCATGGCCGAACCGCTCGCCCTTTATGTCCACTGGCCGTTCTGCGTGTCGAAATGCCCCTATTGCGACTTCAACAGCCATGTTCGCGAGCGCGTCGATCAAGTGGCATGGCGCGACGCGTTGCTCGCCGACCTGCGGCACGAGGCGGCGCTGCTGCCGGGTCGCAAGGTTTCGTCGATCTTCTTCGGCGGCGGCACCCCCAGCCTGATACCGCCGCAGACGGTCGCGGCGGTGATCGCGGCGGCGGACGCGGCATGGGGGCTGACCGACGATTGCGAGATCACGCTGGAGGCGAATCCCAATTCGGTCGAGGTCGCCAATTTCGCCGCGCTCGCCGCCGCCGGGGTCAATCGTGTGTCGATCGGGGTTCAAAGCTTCGACCCGCAAATCCTTGAATTTCTGGGCCGGGCGCATAGCGGCGACGAGGCGCGGCGGGCGATCGCCGCGGCGCAGGCGTATTTCGCGCGCGTCAGTTTCGACCTCATCTATGCGCGTCCCGGCCAGTCGCTCGCCGCGTGGGAGGTGGAGCTTGCCGAGGCGCTGGCGTTCGGCACCGGCCATCTGTCGCTCTATCAGCTGACGATCGAGCCGGGGACGCGCTTCGCTACCCTCGCGGCGAAGGGCGATCTCGTCATCCCCGACGGCGATGCTGCCGCCGATCTGTTCGACGCGACGCAGGCGACGACGCGCGCGGCCGACCTGCCGCGCTACGAAGTGTCGAACCACGCGCGCCGCGGCGAGGAGAGCCGGCACAACCTGACCTATTGGCGCTATGGCGATTATGCCGGCATCGGCCCCGGCGCGCACGGGCGGCGACTTGCGCAGGCGACCGAGCGGCACCGCAAGCCCGAGAATTTCCTGTCCGCCGTCGCGCGCAACGGCCACGGCCTGAAGGTCGAAATCGACCTGCCGCTGCACGAGCGCGCGACCGAGGCGATGCTGATGGGCCTGCGCCTGACCGAGGGCGTCGACCTGACGCGCGTCGAGGCGCGCAGCGGGCTGGCACGCGATGCCTTCGTCGATGCCGGGGCGGTGGCGCGACTGGCGGGACAGGGGCTTTTGGTGCAGGAGAGCGATCAACTGGCGGTCACCGACGCCGGGATATTGCTGCTCGACTCCATCCTTTCGGAGGTGGTGAAAACCGACTAATCCTCACGGTATCCGCTCGACACGAACGGAACGAGAGGGACGGATTTGCCGCAGGACATCATCCGCGACTGGCACGCCCATCTGGCGCACGAAAGGCGCCGGTCGGAGCATACGCGCCGCGCCTATGTCGCGACGGCCGAGCGTTTCTGCGCCTTCCTGATGGAGCATCGCGGCGGTGGGGTCGATGCGGCGATGCTGCGGTCGCTGTCCGCCGGCGACCTGCGCGCCTATCTGGCCGCGCGCCGCGCCGGGGGGCTGGGCAATGCGTCGGCCGCGCGCGAACTCTCCGCCATCCGCACCTTCCTGCGCTTCGTCGGCGGCTCGAATGCCAGCGTGCCGCAGATGCGCGGCCCGCGCGTCCGCAAGGGGTTGCCGCGCCCCGTCGCGCCCGACCAGGCGCTCGATCTTGCGCACGAGGTGGAGGATAATGCCCGGCAGGGCTGGACGGGCGCGCGCGATTTCGCGCTGCTGCTGCTGCTCTATGGCGCCGGGCTACGCATCGGCGAAGCGCTGTCGCTGACCGGCGCCGCGCTCCCGCTCGGCGAGACGCTGCGCGTCACCGGCAAGCGCGGCAAGACGCGGATCGTGCCGATCCTGCCCGCGGTTGCCGCCGCGGTGGCGCGTTACGTCGAGGCCTGCCCATGGCCGATCGCGAAAGAGACGCCGCTGTTTCTCGGTGCGCGCGGCGGCCCGCTCCAGCCCGGCGTCGTGCGCGCGAGCGTGCGGTCGGCGCGCCGCGCTCTCGGGTTTCCGGAGCGCACGACGCCGCACGCGCTGCGCCACAGCTTCGCGACGCACCTGCTTGCCGGCGGCGCCGACCTGCGGTCGTTGCAGGAACTGCTCGGCCACGCGAGCCTCGCTTCGACGCAGGTCTATACCGCGGTTGACGCCGCGCACCTGCTCGACATCTACCGCAACGCGCACCCGCGCGCCTGACCGGCGTTCAGTCGCCGGGCCGCTGCGGCTTCCAGGTGACGACGCGCCAGAGGTAGAACAGGATCAATGTTCCGATCGCGATCAGCGCGAGCGGCCCGACCAGCTGCTCGATCGCGGCGAAGCGCTTGCCGAACCATTGCCCGGCGCCCGCCAGCGCGGCGATCCAGATCGTCGATCCGGCGGCGGTCCACAGCAGGAATTTCGCCTGGTTCATCCGCACCATGCCCGCGGGCAGCGACACCATCGTCCGCGCGACGGGCATGAAGCGCGCCGCGAAGACGATGCCGGGACCATATTTCAGGAAGCCCGCGTGCAGCCGCTCGACCTCGCGCCAGTCGAGTGTCAGCCAGCGGCCGTGGCGGTCGATGAAGGGCTTCAGCCGCTCATAGCCGATCCAGCGGCCGATCGCGTACCATACCCAGTTGCCCGCGGTCGTCCCTGCGACGGCGACCGCGACGAGCGTCCAGAAATCGAAGCGCCCCTGCGCGGCCGCGACGCCGCCCAGCCCCATGATCACCTCGGACGGGATCGGCGGAAAGACGTTTTCGAGGAGCATCAGGACGAAGATGCCGAAATAGCCCCACGTCTGGATCAGATCGAGAATGAAATCGGTCATGCGGGGCTTAACGCGAGGGGAGGGTGGTTCGATCCGCGTCTGTCATCGAACCCGTCACCCGATCCGCCGCTCGATCGCGTCCCAGATCATCCCCACGGTGTCGCTGTTGTTGAACTTGTCGATCGCGACGATGCCGGTGGGCGAGGTGACGTTGATCTCGGTCAGCCATTCGCCGCCGATCACGTCGATGCCGACGAAGATCAGCCCGCGTTCCCGGAGCGCGGGAGCGAGCGCGGCGCAGATTTCCTCTTCGCGCGGGGTCAGCGCCGCCGCTTCGGCATAGCCGCCGACCGCCAGGTTGGCGCGGAATTCGCCTTCGCCCGCCTTGCGGTTGATCGCGCCCGCGACCTCGCCGTCGATCAGGACGATGCGCTTGTCGCCCTCGCTGACGCTCGGCAGGAACTGCTGCACCATGAAGGGTTCGGGCCAGACCTGTCCGAACAGTTCGACCAGCGCGCCCAGATTGGTGCCCGCCTCGTCGATGCGGAACACCGCCTTGCCGCCGTTGCCGTGCAGCGGCTTGATCACCAGCGCGCCGTGCCGCGCGTGGAAATCCTTCACCGCGTTCAGGTCGCGCGTGACCATCGTCGGCGGCATGAACTGCGGAAAGTCGAGCACGAACACCTTTTCGGGCGCGTTGCGAACCGACACCGGATCATTGACCACCAGCGTTTCGTCCCGAATGCGCTCGAGCAGCCAGGTGCCGGTCAGATAGCCGAGGTCGAACGGCGGGTCCTGCCGCATCAGCACGACATCGACATCGCGGCCGAGGTCGAGGGTGACGGGGTCGCCGAACCGGTAATGGTCGCCCTTCACGCGCTTCACCTCCAGCACCGGATGGGCCGGAGTGGTCAGCCGTCCCGCTTCCCATGTCAGGCCGCGCACGTCGTAATGATAGAGGGTGTGGCCGCGTTCGAGCGCCTTCAGCATCAGCGCGAAGCTGCTGTCCCCGGCAATGTTAATGCCGTCCATCGGGTCCATTTGCACGGCGGCGCGCAGGGTCATCTCATTCTCCTTCCGGGGCGACCGAATTTCCAGGCGAGCCGCGTCAGGGCTGCCAGACGTGGACCAGATGGCGAGGCAAACGCCGCGGCGCAAGCAGCATCACGTCGATACGGATGGCGTCGCCCGGCCGCGAGAAGCGCGGGGCGAGCATTTCCGCCGCCGCCGCGACGCGGCGTAGCCGCCAGGCGTCGATCGCGAAGTCGAGGTCGGCGGCGCGGTCGCGCCACTTGACCTCGACGAAGGCGACCGTCCGCCCGCGCCGCGCGACCAGATCAACCTCGCCGACGCGAACGCGCAGCCGCCGGGCCAATATCCGCCAACCGTGCAGCCGCAGCCACCACGCGGCGCGATTTTCGGCGCGGCGGCCGCGCGCTTCGGCGACCGCGCGGTTCACGCCTCGTCCTTCAGCGCCAGCGCGCGGGCATAAATGGTGTGACGGTCGAGCCGATAGCGTTTGGCGACCGCCTTCGCCGCCTTGGCGACCGGCTGATCGGCAAGCGCGGTGCGCAGCGCATCGTCGACCGCCGCGTCGTCGGCCTCTTCGACGGCGTCGTCGGCGGGCGGCGCGACCATGACGACGATCTCGCCCTTCGGCGGCGCGTCGGCATAGCGTGCGGCCAGTTCGCCGAGCGAGCCGGTGATGCATTCCTCGTATAATTTGCTGATCTCGCGCGCGACGGCCGCGGCGCGGTTGCCGAGTCCCTCGGCCAGCGCGGCGAGCGTCGCGGCGAGGCGCGGCCCGCTTTCATAGAAGACCAAAGTCGCGCGCAGCCCGGCGAGTTCGGCGATGGCCTCGCCGCGCGCCTTGGCCTTGGACGGCAGGAAGCCGGCGAACAGGAAGCGGTCGCTCGGCAGGCCCGACAGGGTGATCGCCGCGATCGCGGCGCAGGGGCCGGGCAGGGTGGTGACGCGCCGCCCCGCCCCGCGCGCATCGCGTACCAGTTTGTACCCTGGATCGGAGATCAGCGGCGTGCCCGCGTCCGAGACCAGCGCCACCACATCCGTTTCCATGCGCGCAACCAGCGCGGCGCGCGCGCGTTCGTCGCTATGGTCGTGATAGGGGGTCATCGGAACGCGCAAACCCAGGTGCGACAGCAGCTTCGCCGTCACGCGCGTGTCTTCGGCGGCGATCACGTCGGCGCGGGCAAGCAACGCCGCAGCGCGCGGCGTGATGTCGCCGAGGTTGCCGATGGGGGTCGCCACGATATAGAGACCGGGCAAGGGAGATTGAGAAATGGTCGAATCCGGCATGTCGCCGAAAATGGCAGAAAGCGTCGTCGAGCGCCAAGACAATGCGTTGCGGCGGCGCAGGTTGCTGCGTGGAATGGCGACGCTGGCGCTCGGCGGCTTGCTCGCGGCCTGCCAGGTCGTGCCCAAATCGGGCGGTCCAGCGGCGCCGCCGCCGCCCGAGAACCCCGACGAGACCGTGGGCCCCGGCCTGCCGACCGACACCGATCGCCACCGCGTCGCGCTGCTCGTGCCGCAGACGGGGGCGAATGCCGACGTCGGCACCGCCATCGCCAATGCGACGACGCTGGCGCTGCTCGACACGCGCGCCGACAAGGTTCGCATCACCACCTACGACACGGCGCTCGGCGCCGCGGCGGCGGCGCGGCAGGCGGTCGCCGATGGCAATCGCCTGATCCTGGGCCCTCTGCTCAGCGAGGATGTCACCGCGGTCGCGCCGGTCGCGCGCGCGGCAAAGGTGCCCGTGCTCAGCTTCTCGAACGACAGCGGGGTCGCGGGCAACGGCGTCTTCATCCTGGGCTTCGTGCCGGGCCAGTCGGTCGAGCGCGTCGTCGCCTTCGCGCGCGGCAAGGGGCATCAGCGCTTCGGCGCGCTGGTGCCCAAGAACGTCTATGGCGACCGCGCGGCGGCCGCGTTCCGCGACGCGGTGCGCGAAGCCGGGGGGACGCTGGTCGCGGTCGAAACCTACGATCGCACCGCGACGGCGCTGACCGGCGCGGCGCGGCGGCTCGCCAATGGTGGCGCGATGGACGCGGTGCTGATCGCCGATGTCGGTGGTAATGCGATCCGCGCCGTGCCGATCGTCAAGGGCGCGGGCAGCAAGCAGATATTGGGCACCGAATTGTGGAACACCGACGCCTCGCTCGGCAGCAACGCCGCGATGCGCGGCGCGTGGTTCGCCAGCGTCTCCGACGGTCTCTACGGCCAGCTCGCGACCAAATATCGCGCCCGCTACGGCAAGGCGCCCTATCGGCTCGCCAGCCTCGGCTATGATTCGGTGCTGCTGACCGTGCGCATCGCGCGCGACTGGAAACCCGGCACCGCCTTTCCGGTGAACCGGCTGCTCGCGGCCGACGGTTTCGGCGGCATCGACGGCATCTTCCGCTTCAACAACCGCGGCATCGCGGTTCGCGCGCTCGAGGTCAGCGAGGTCGGCGCCGGCGGTTTCCGCGTCGTCGATCCCGCCCCGGCCAAATGGTGACGCGCCGGGGCGTGGCATAGGCGCCACAGTCGGGCGGAAAGTGTCGCCCGATCGGCACGCGCGGCCTTTACGGCGCGCGCCCGTTCACTATATGGACAGTGCGCGCATCCGCCCATGTTCCGCATGGGCGCCCGCGTGCCTGTCGAAATGATGTGAGGAGATACAGCTATACGCCCGCCCATGACCCGCCGCCCGCTGGCGCCTATGCCGCCGAAGAACGGCCCGCGATATAATGA
This sequence comes from Sphingopyxis granuli NBRC 100800, assembly GCF_001591045.1. Lineage (GTDB taxonomy): Bacteria > Pseudomonadota > Alphaproteobacteria > Sphingomonadales > Sphingomonadaceae > Sphingopyxis > Sphingopyxis granuli. Next base: position 12,638 of record NZ_BCUA01000031.1, read on the forward strand.
GTTCATCGCCTCTCCCAAGGTCCGCGTGATCGACGAGGAAGGCGAAAATCTGGGCGTAATGCTGACTGCCGAAGCCATCGAACAGGCGGCCGAGGTCGGCCTCGACCTGGTCGAGGTTTCCCCCAACGCCGACCCGCCGGTGTGCAAGTTCCTCGACGTGGGCAAGTTCAAGTACGAAGCCCAGAAAAAGGCCAATGCCGCCCGCAAGACGCAGAAGACGCAGGAGATCAAGGAGATCAAGATGCGTCCGAACATCGACGACCACGACTTCGAAGTGAAGATGAAGAAGGTGTTCGACTTCCTGGGCGAGGGCGACAAGGTCAAGATGACGATGCGCTTCCGCGGCCGCGAGATGAGCCACACCCAACTCGGCCTCGCCGTGCTGCAGAAGGTAGCCGAAATGACCGCCGAGATCGCGAAGGTCGAGGCGCATCCGCGCACCGAGGGCCGCCAGATGCTGATGGTGCTCGCGCCGAAGTAGGCCGACGCCGCGGCTTCAGAAACCGGTACGAAAATCGAGGGCGGTCGTTCCGATGGGGCGGCCGCCCGCTTCGTATCGGCGCTCGACCATATGTGCGCGTCCGTCCGCCGCGATGGCGACGAGGGTCGAACAGCGCGTGCCATAGGCTTCGCCGTGCAGGAACAGCGCCGGGGCGTCGTCCGCGACGAGCATGTCGAGCAAGGTTTCGGGATCGGCCGCCGCCGCGGTTGCTGACGCCAGCGCCGCGCGCAGGCGTGTCGCCCGCGCACATGGGCTGTCGGTCGGCTCGTTCGCCAGCGCATGGATTCCCGTCGTCAGCCTTTCGACGCGCGGTTCCGGCCGGTTGGTCAGCAGCCGCGCGCCGCCCCGGTCGACCGTCAGCAGGTTGAAGGCGTTGAAGCGGTCGAGGTCGGCGCACTGCGGTTCGGCGAAGCGCCCGTCACCACGCAGCAGGTCGGCGACCAGTTCGCCGCGCGATTCACGGCCGGGATCGGGCGGGGCGCCGCGCACGTTGGTGACGACGACGACGCGCCCGCTTGCGGGATGCACCCCCAGCCAGGTTCCGCCCGCCTGCAGGTCGCGTCCGGCGATGATGCCGCTGCCGTCGCCCCATTCCGCGAGCGGCGCGGCGGCCCGCGCATGAAACTCGTCGCGGTTGCCGACAAGGATCAGCGGCCAGTCGGGATGGACGTGGCGGGCGAGGGCGACGACGCACATGCCGGCCATATCGTGCTTGGGTGATGATTTGCCAAGCGGGACATGATAGATATCGCTCCGTCTTTTCCGGGGGAGGGAGGAAGATATGAGCGAAATGGGCAAGGCGCCGTTCCATCTGTGGATCGTCGGCATTCTCACCCTGTTGTGGAACGCCATCGGCGCGTTCGACTATACGATGACCAAGCTGCGCAACGCCGATTACCTGAGCGCTTTCACGCCCGAGCAGCAGGCCTATTTCCACGGCTTTCCGCTATGGGCCAGCGCCGGCTGGGCGCTGGGCGTCTGGGGCGCCGTGCTGGGGTCGATCCTGTTGCTCGCGCGCAGCCGGCATGCGGTGACGGCGTTCGCCGCCTCGCTGGCCGGGCTTGCGGTCAGCAGCTTCTATCAATTCGGGCTGCATTATGGCGATCTGGAGCGCCTGTTCGGGACGTTCCCCATGGTCTTCTCCGCCATCGTCTGGATCGTCGCGATCGCGCTCTTCATCTACGCGCGGCGACAGGCGGCGGCGGGCGTTCTGCGCTGAACGGAAAAGGGGCGCCGATCAAGCGCCCCTGTCCATTTCCTTACCGCGCGCGGATGAAGGCGCGGATGTCGGACGCCAGCTTGTGGCGGTCCTCGTCGCGGATATACATCATGTGTCCCGCGGCATAATATTGATATTCGACGCGGTCCTGCGGGATGCCGGTGCGCGACAGCGAATATTCGGCGGCGAAGAAGGGCGTCGCGAAGTCGTAATAGCCCTGTCCGACGAACACGCGCAGTCCGCTGTTCTCGCGCAGCGCCTGCCCGATATAGGGCGCGACGTTCAGATAGGCGTTGGTGTCGCGCCCGCCGATGCGCCAGTCCCACAGCCGCCCGATGCCGCCGATCGACTGATATTCGCGGTCGGTCTTGAACCCCAGCGTCTCGCGCGACCAGCTGTTGATCGCGGCGGTATAGCTCGCGTCGATGCCATAGAAGCTGGGATCGTTGTCGGGCTCTTCGCCGGCATTGTCGTAGTCACGGCCGGTATAACGGCTGTCGAGCCGTCCGACGGTCAGCCCGCGATCGCGCAGCAATTCCTTGTAGAAACGGCCCGGCGTCACGCGCAGGTCGGCATTTTCCAGAAAGGTTTCGGACAGGCCGGTGAAGCGCGAAAGCTCGCGGCGGATCTGCGCGCGCTCGTCGCCCTGCAGCTTCTGCCCCTTCAGCAGCGCCGCGGCATAGGGACCGATCGCCCATTGCCGCGCTTCCTCGACGAACTGCTCGACCGACGATGCGCTCGCCTTGCCGTGATAGAGCGCGGTTGCGGCCATCGAGGGCAGGTTGGTGATGAAGCCCAGTTCGTTGCCCGGCGCGTCGGAACCGGCCGCGAAGTCGAGCACAGTCGAGATCAGGATGATGCCGTTGAGGCCGACGTCGTTGTAGGTGACGTTCATCAACTGGTTGGCGACCGCCGCCGAACGCGTCGTGCCATAGCTTTCGCCGCCCAGGAACTTAGGGCTGTTCCAGCGGCCGTTGTCGTTCAGCCAGCGGCGGATCACTTCGGCGACCGCCTTCGCGTCCTGCGTCACGCCGTAATAATCCTCGGGCTTGGCATTGCCGATCAGATGCGAAAAGCCAGTGCCCGGGGGATCGATGAACACGATGTCGGTGACGTCGAGCAGCGAGTCGGGATTGTCGACGATCGGATAGGGCGGGGCGCCGTCGTCGCGGGCGTCGCTGGGGATGGCCACGCGCTTCGGACCGAAGGCGCCCATCATCAGCCACACGGTGCCCGAACCGGGGCCGCCGTTAAACAGGAAGGTCACCGGGCGGCTGGGGTCGCGCGGTTCCTTGATATAGGATGTGGTGACGATCGCGGCCTCGGGCACGCCGTCCTTGTTCTTGAGGATCGTTTCGCCGATCGTCGCGGCATAGGCGACGCGCTGCCCCCCGAACGTGCCAGACAGCTTCGTCGTACGGACCTGCGGCTCATAGTCGGTGGATTTTTCCGCCTTTACCTTGTCAGCGGGGGCATCCTCGGCATGGAGCATCGCGGGTGTTGCGACGGCGAGCGCCAAGGCGATCAGCGACAGACCAGATTTCATCTCATTCTCCCCAGTTGCGCGCGAACCCTAGGCAGCGCACGGGAGGGGAGCAAGGGCGCTCGTCGGCGGGGATCGTCCTTTTGTCGAAGCGGTCAGGCGGCCTTTTTGGGTTGCACCGACAATTGCAGGCCGAGCGCGTCCAGCACGGCGGTCAGCGTTTCCAGTGTCGGGTTGCCGTTTTCCGACAACGCATTGTAAAGCGCCTGCCGGCCAAGGCCCGTTTTGCGAGCGATTTCGCTCATGCCTTTGGAACGGGCGACATCGCCGATGGCGCAGGCGATATGCTTGGGGTCGTTCCCTTCCATCGCTGCTTCGAGGTAGAAACGGATATCCTCGGCCGTTTCGATATAGTCGGCCGGGTCAAAGCGCGTCGTCTTCAATCCCATTGTCTGCTTTCCTTGCCAGTTCCTTGGCCTTCGCAATATCGCGCGCCTGACTATCCTTGTCGCCACCGATCAGCAGAAGTACCAGCGTGGTATCGCGCCACATATAATAGATTCGATATCCCGGCCCGAATGCGAGCCTCAACTCGTACACACTATCGCCGACCGGCTTCGTGTCGCCCGCATGGCCGGATGCAAAGCGCCTCAGCCTGTCGGCAATCCGCAACAGGGACCGACGATCCCGTAAAGCGCGGAGCCATTTATCGAACTGACGCGTTCGCCGAACTTCGATCACTTGTCCTTTATACGAGACATTATCGCTCATGTCAACCCAATCCTGATCCGCTGCCGTCCTTGGCCGCCGCTCATTCATAGTTTCGGATCGGATCGTGACGGGTGTCCGCTAGCGGACACCCATGCGCCAGGCGCGGCAATTCAATCGCCTACCGCCCCCACTTCGTCTTGCTCTGCTTCCCGAAGCGTCCCTTGCGCGTTCCCGGCTTGCCTTCGTTCGAGCGTCCCACGCGCGGTGCGACCTGTTCGTCCGGGGGCAGGCCTAGTTCGTCGGCCTCCAGCCGGCGGATCTCGTCGCGCAGGCGGCCGGCTTCCTCGAACTCCAGGTCGGCGGCGGCGTCGCGCATCTTCTTTTCCAGCTCGGCGATATAGGCGCGCAGATTGTGGCCGACCATATGGTCGGGCCGGTCGTCGCCCAGATCGATGGTGACCTGGTCCTTCGAGGCGACATGCGCGATGATGTCGCCGATGTTGCGCTTGATCGTCGTCGGCGTGATGCCGTGTTCGGCGTTATACGCCTGCTGTTTTTCGCGGCGGCGGTCGGTCTCGCGCATCGCGCGCTCCATGCTGCCGGTGATGCGGTCGGCATAGAGGATGACGCGCCCGTCGACGTTGCGCGCCGCGCGGCCGATCGTCTGAACGAGGCTGGTCTCGCTGCGCAGGAAGCCCTCCTTGTCGGCGTCGAGGATCGCGACCAGCCCGCATTCGGGAATGTCGAGCCCCTCGCGCAGCAGGTTGATGCCGACGAGCACGTCGAACACGCCGAGCCGCAGGTCGCGGATGATCTCGATACGCTCCAGCGTCTCGACGTCCGAGTGCATGTAGCGGACCTTCAGCCCCGCCTCGTGCAGATATTCGGTCAGGTCTTCGGCCATCCGCTTTGTCAGCGTGGTGACGAGGGTGCGGTATCCTTGCGCCGCGGTCGCCTTCGCCTCGGCGATCAGGTCGTCGACCTGCTCCTCGACCGGGCGGATGATCACCGGCGGATCGATCAGGCCGGTGGGACGGATCACCTGTTCGGCGAAGACGCCCTGCGTACGGTCCATTTCCCATGTGCCGGGGGTAGCCGAAACGCTGACCGTCTGCGGCCGCATCGCATCCCATTCGGCGAAGCGCAGCGGCCGGTTGTCGATGCAGGAGGGGAGGCGGAAGCCATATTCGGCCAGCGTGATCTTGCGGCGGTGGTCGCCCTTCGACATCGCGCCGATCTGCGGGATCGTCTGATGGCTCTCGTCGACGAACAGCAGCGCGTTGTCGGGCAGATATTCGAACAGGGTCGGCGGCGGCTCGCCCGGCAGGCGGCCGGTCAGGAAGCGGCTGTAATTCTCGATTCCCGCGCAGCTTCCGGTCGCCGCGATCATCTCGAGGTCGAAATTGGTGCGCTGTTCCAGCCGTTGCGCCTCGAGCAGCCGTCCTTCGGTTTCCAGTTCCTTCAGCCGTTCGGCCAGTTCGTGCCGGATCGCCTCGCTCGCCTGTTTCAGGGTCGGACCGGGGGTCACATAGTGCGAATTGGCGAAGACGCGGACATAATTCAGGTTGGCGATCTTCTTTCCGGCCAGCGGGTCGAACTCGGTGATCTCCTCGATCTCGTCGCCGAAGAAGCTGACGCGCCAGGCCATATCCTCATAGTGTGAGGGGAAGATTTCGAGGCTGTCGCCGCGGACGCGGAAATTACCGCGCGAAAAGGCCTGATCGTTGCGCTTGTATTGCAGCGCCACCAGCTTGCGGATGATCTCTCCGCTGTCGACGACCTGCCCTTTCTTGAGGTCGAAGATCATCGCCGAATAGGTTTCGACCGACCCGATGCCGTAAAGGCACGATACAGAGGCGACGATGATCACGTCGTCGCGTTCGAGCAGCGCGCGCGTTGCCGAGTGGCGCATGCGGTCGATCGCCTCGTTCACGCTCGACTCCTTCTCGATGTAGGTGTCGGAGCGGGGGACATAGGCTTCGGGCTGGTAATAGTCGTAATAGCTGACGAAATATTCGACCGCGTTGTTCGGGAAGAAGCTCTTGAACTCGCCATAAAGCTGCGCCGCGAGGATCTTGTTCGGCGCAAGGATCAGCGCGGGGCGCTGCAATTCCTCGATCACCTTGGCCATGGTGAAGGTCTTGCCCGATCCGGTCACGCCGAGCAGCACCTGGTCGCGCTCGCCCGCGCGCGCGGTGTCGACCAGTTCGCGGATCGCGGTCGGCTGGTCGCCGGCGGGCTGATAGTCGCTGACCAGTTCGAAGCGCTTGCCGCCCTCGACCTTGTCGGGACGTGCGGGGCGGTGCGGGACATAATCGCCGCTGGTGTCGATTTCGTCGAGCGAGGTGCGAATCTGGATTGCCATCACGAGGAATATGGTATCGTTTGCCTGCCACGACAACGTGGCGTGACGGCAACCAAATGGATCGCATCGGGGTTATCGCCCAATCCAGCAGAAGGATGGAATATATGAGGAAATTTGTGACGATCGCGGCCCTTGGCGTTGCCATGGCGGTGACGGGATGCAGCAAGTCGGCAAACAGCGACGGCCCGGTGAAGCGCGAGGCAGGCAACTGGAAGACCGAGGTCAAGCTGGTCAAGTTCGAGGTCCCCGGCATGCCCGACGAGATGAAGGCCGGCATGAAGCAGATGGTCGAAGGCGCGAGCGGCATGGACCAGTGCTTCACGCAGGAACAGGTCGACAAGGAGGATATCGCGGCCGAACTCGCCAAGGAAGGTTCGGGCAACGGCGGCGAATGCAAATGGTCGAAGAAGGATGTCGCCGGCGGCAAGATCGACGTCGCGGGCACCTGCACCGCCAACGGCCAGACGATGGACATGGCGATGGCCGGAACGATGGAAGCGAAGAAGAGCGACGTGACCATCACGACCAAGGGCAAGATCCCGACCGGCGGCGACATGGAAATGGTGATGCAGGTGGTCAGCACGCACACCGGCCCGTGTCAGGCCGGCGCCGCGACGAAAAGCTAAAGCTGAGCCGAAGCGTTTCGGCAGCACCATGGGCGTCGGCACGAGCCGGCGCCCTTTCATCGCATGATGGATTGGCGCCGATGCCCGATATTGCGGGACACGGCGCGCGGACCGGACAAGTCCGGACACGCTTCTGATCGTGGTGATGAGGGGGGAGAGCGGACCTGCCGGAGGGGACACAGGTGGGGCTATGTCCCCTCCGGCAAAGTCTCAGTGTATGAAGCCGACAGGCGTTGCGAAGAATGCCAGGGACCAGCTCGCATTCTTCAACCCACCGGCTTCAATTCGTCGAACTGAGAACATGTCTCAGACCAGACCACGGTGTTGTGGGGGGCACCGCGACGATTGAAAGGTGGCAGCGGTGACGGGGAAATGATAGTTACATGGGGTCACGTAGCGGGTTGTCGCTACTTGATAACCAAATGCTAAGATTGTTTCACCGGATTTTGGCCGGATTGGCGGGAACCAATTTTCAGCATGGCGCGTTCCGGCCTATCTGTTACCGTTACATGGCCGTAACGGTGTCTGGTCGTGCTCTGGGATTGGCGTATCTACCGCAGCAGCTCGTCGGGGAGCATCGAGGGTAGAATGAATCATACAGGAACGAACGAGTCGGAGAGCAGCGACGCCGGCGACCGGATCGTCGAACAGGAGCTGCGCCGCCTGCTCGAATCACCGCTGTTCGTTCGCTCGCCGGTTTTGTCGCGATTGCTGCAATATCTGGCCGATCACCGGCTGCGCGGCGCGCGGAGCGCGCCCAAAGCCTATGAGATCGCGACCGAGGCGCTGGGGCGCAGCCACGATTTCGACCCCTCGCTCGACAGCTATCCCCGCGTCATGGTCGGGCGCCTGCGTAACCTGCTCGACCGCTATTATGCCGATACGCCTTGGGTGCACCGCCTGCGCGTTCCGCAGGGCAGCTATGAAATCGTCGTCCAGCATCGTGCCGCGCCGCCGCCGGCCCGCTCCGCCGAAAATGCTGCGGAAGCGTCCGCAGCGGCATCGGTCGACCCGGGCGCGACGCCTTCGCACGAAGCCGCCGCGCTGCCCCCGGCGCGCTTGCAGCGCGGACGCCGCACTGTCCTGCTCGCGGTGCTTGTTCTGTCGGTGCTCGCGGCGCTCGCGGGATGGTGGGCCTGGCGCGGACAGCAGGCGGTATTCCAGGGCAATATCGACCCGATGCCGCTGGTCGAGATCAGCGCCCCCGAAGCGGGAGAGAGCGCGGTTTCGCGGGCGCTGGCGCGCGCGCTTGACGGCAAGCTGCGCGACGGTATCCGCCGCTTCGAGTTCGTCGACCTGCTAAGCGCGCGGAGCCGCGAGGACGACCGGCGCGACCGCGCGGATTACCGACTCGACAGTTCGGTGGTGCGGACGGTCGAAGGACCGGTCGACGTGACGCTGGTGCTCAATCGCGTCGCCGACCAGCGGGCCATCTGGTCGATGCAGGTGCGGGTGAATGACGGCGACGTGCCCGAATTCGGTCAGCTCGAGCCCGCGATCGCCCAGATCGCCGGCGATTACGGGGTGATCGTTCGCGACCAGCTCCGCCGCGAGCCCGACGATTATGCCCCCGGCTACCCCTGTCTGGCCCAGTTCAGCCGGATGCGGCAGAATCGTACCACCGAAGGCGCGCGCAGGGTCGGCGACTGTTTGCGCGCGTCGGTCGAGCGCGCGCCGCGCGACCCGGTGCTGCTCAATGCGCTGTCCTGGCTTCGGTTCGGCGACTGGGGGCCGCAGCGGGGGACGCCGCAGGGCAAGGCGATCTTCGCCGAGGCGCGCGGGCTGGCCGAGCGCGCCTATGAAAACGGTCCGAACACGCCGGCCGGCCTGTTCGCGATCACGCGCGCCCATTTCTATGCCGGCGATTGCGCCGCGGGGGAGGCGATGGGCAATGCCGCGGTCAGGCTCAATCCCTATGATCCCGACATGGCCGGCTTCATCGGGCTGTTCAAGCTGACGTGCGGCGTCGGCGACAATGGAGAGGCGCTGCTGCGCCGGTCGCTCGCGCTCGACGCCAGCTATGCGGGGGTTCCGGCGGTCACGCTTGCGTTCGTCCTGTCGCAGCGCGGCGAAGTCGATGAGGCGCGCGCCATCCTCGACGGCATGCCGTCGCCCAGCAACATGGAGCCGCAATATCTGGTGGTGCGGTCGATCGTCCTGGCGCGGCAAGGCCATCTGGCCGAGGGGCGCCAGCTCTGGCAGCGCCTGTTGACCTATACGCGGCAGCCGGCGGGCACCGAGCCCGAAAAGGTGCTGGGCCAGTTCATGATCACGCCCGCCGTGGTCGGGCACGCTGCGGCGGCGCTGCGCGATTCGGGCGTGGTGTCGGCCACCCCGCGCGGTTGACCGGAACACGGCCCGCATCGCTTTCCGGGGGCATGATCATCGCGATCGGCCGTGGGTTCGTCCTTGAAGCCGGCGGCTCTACCCTCTATTTCCGGGGACAGGTGGCCGAACAGCAGAAAGGGGGCGACGGTCGGCCTGCGCCTTGTCCGGGGGGCGGTGTGTCGATGCGGCGCATGGCCGCGGTCGCGACGCCAGCCTCTTGCCAGCCCCGCCGACGGACACTAGGGCAAATTCCAACATTCACGAGACAGTCAGAAAAAAGGAACTGTGCATGAGCGATTCGGCCGAAAAGGTTAAGAAGATCGTCGTCGAGCATCTGGGCGTCGAAGCCGACAAAGTCACCGAGGAAGCGAGCTTCATCGACGATCTGGGCGCCGACAGCCTCGATATCGTCGAACTGGTGATGGCGTTCGAAGAAGAATTCGGCGTCGAGATTCCCGACGATGCGGCGGAAAAGATCGCCACCGTCAAGGATGCGATCGACTATATCGAAGCGAACAAGGGCTAGGCCCGTTCGGTCCGGCGCGGCCGGACGCGGCGGCGACGCCGCCCACGCGTTTCCGGCTTCCCGGCTCCCAGCGCTTGCGCGCCATGGCCGGGAAGCCTTTTTTTTGGGCATGCCCCGACAAAGATGATGCCGCGCCCCGAAGAGGCGAGGCCCGACGAAAGGAATGACTATGCGCCGGGTTGTGGTGACGGGTTTGGGTTTGGTGACGCCGCTGGGCGGCGACGTCGAAACGAGCTGGGCCAATCTGATCGCCGGAAAGTCGGGCGCGGGGACGATCACCCGCTTCGACGCGTCGGACCAGAAATGCACGATCGCGTGCGAGGTGAAGCCGGCGGATCACGAATATGGCTTCGACCCGATGAAGCGCGTCGATCACAAGGTGCAGCGCCAGGTCGACCCTTTCATCATTTATGGCATCGACGCCGCCGGGCAGGCGATCGAGGACGCCGGCCTGACCGAGATGACCGACGAGCAGAAGCTGCGCGCGGGCTGTTCGATCGGGTCGGGGATCGGCGGCCTGCCGGGCATCGAGAGCGAGAGCCTGCTGCTCGCCGAAAAGGGCCCCGGCCGCGTCAGCCCGCACTTCGTCCACGGCCGCCTGATCAATCTGATCTCAGGTCAGGTCAGCATCAAATACGGGCTGATGGGTCCCAACCATGCCGTCGTCACCGCCTGCTCGACCGGCGCGCATTCCATCGGCGACGCGGCGCGGATGATCAAGGACGGCGACGCCGACATCATGCTAGCGGGCGGCGCCGAGTCGACGATCTGCCCGATCGGCATCGCCGGCTTCGCGCAGGCGCGCGCGCTCAACATGAGCTATAACGACCGCCCCGAACAGGCGAGCCGCCCCTATGACAAGGATCGCGACGGCTTCGTGATGGGCGAGGGCGCGGGCGTCGTCGTGCTCGAGGAATATGAGCATGCGAAGGCGCGCGGCGCGAAAATCTATGCCGAGGTGGTCGGCTACGGCCTGTCGGGCGACGCCTATCACGTCACCGCGCCGCATCCCGACGGCTTCGGCGCCTATCGCTCGATGGAGATGGCGCTGAAGAAGGCGGGTATGACCCCGGACGACATCGACTATATCAACGCGCACGGCACCTCGACGATGGCCGACACGATCGAACTCGGCGCGGTCAAGCGCCTGTTCGGCGACGCGATCGGCGACGTGTCGATGAGCTCGACCAAGTCGGCGATCGGCCACCTGCTCGGCGGCGCCGGCGCGGTCGAGACGATCTTCTGCATCCTCGCGATCCGCGACCAGATCGTCCCACCGACGCTCAACCTCGACAACCCCGACGAGGGGACCGAGGGCGTCGATCTCGTCCCGCACAAGGCCAGGAAGCGCCCGGTGCGCGCCGCGCTCAACAACAGCTTCGGCTTCGGCGGCACCAACGCCAGCCTGATCGTCAAGGCGGTCGAGGAGTAGCTCGAGCCGGACTGAAACCTCTTTCCTACATTGCGCCGCCATGCTCTAGCAGGCGCGTGCGCTCGACCGGGCCCGGTTTAAAGCCGCAGAGGACACAAAAGCATACCGCACATGCGGGGCTTTTGTGGCTTTAGGCCGCCGGGTAAGGACTGACGGGAGACTTTGGTGCGTCCGTTTCGCTGGCTGACGATTGCGATCTTCGCGCTGCTGCTCGCCGCCTGCTCGGGCGGCGCGCCGCGCGATACGGTGGTCGTCATCCCGCCGGGCGCGAGCATCGCGAAGGCGGGAGAGATCCTCGAGAAGGCGGGGGTCGTGTCGGCGTCCGCCTTCCGCAACCGGGCGCGCTTCCTCGGCTCGGACAAGCCGATCAAACCCGGCGAATATGAAGTGAAGAAGGGCATGGGCGCGGGCGATATCCTCGCGCTGCTGCAGTCGGGCAAGACCGTGCAGCGCTTCGTGATGATTCCCGAAGGCATGCCCTCGATCATGGTGTGGGAGCGATTGATGGCCGAACCGCGCCTGACGGGCGAGGTGGCGGTGCCCGCGGAGGGCAGCGTGTTGCCCGATACCTATGCCTTCACCACCGGCGAAAGCCGTGCCGCGGTGCTGAAGCGGATGCAGGCGGCGATGGATAAGGCCTTTGCCGAGCTCTGGGCGAAACGCACCCCGCGCACCGCGGCGAAGGACCGGGGCGAGGCGATCACGCTCGCCTCGATCGTCGAGAAGGAAACCGGCGTCCCCGCCGAGCGTCGCACCGTCGCGGGCGTCTATACCAACCGGCTCGCGGTCGGCATGAAGCTGCAGGCCGATCCGACGATCATCTATCCGATCACCAGGGGTAAGCCGCTCGGCCGTCGTATCCTGCGGTCCGAAATCCAGGCGGTGAACGGCTACAACACCTATGCGATGGTCGGTCTGCCGAAGGGGCCGATCGCCAATCCCGGCAAGGCGTCGATCGCGGCGGTTCTCGACCCTGAACCCAACGACTATCTCTTCTTCGTCGCCAAGGGCGACGGCGGCCATATCTTTGCGCGCACGCTGTCCGAGCATAATGCCAATGTGCAGAAATGGTATGAGATCCGGCGCGAGCGCGGGGAGATGTAGGACAAGCGCCGTCGCGGTGAAAGCTGGGGCGGCTGGCAGCCTTGCGCCATACGGATAGGGCCGCGCGTTCGGAAGGGCGAAGGAAAGGCGAAGCGACGATGGCGACCGCGAAACTCTTCCTCCACGGCGTTCCCGACAGCCCTGCGGTCTGGCGCCCGCTGCTCGACGCGCTCGACCTCGGCGATGCGCCGGTTGCGGCCCCCGCGCTGCCCGGCTTCACGGCCCTGCTGCCCGCGCATTTCCCCGCGACGAAAGAGGCCTATGCCGACTGGGCGGTGGGGGAGGCGGCGGCGCTGGCGCGCGTGCATGGCCCGATCGACATCGTCGGCCACGACTGGGGCGCCCTGATCGCGCAGCGCGTCGCGATGCTGCGCCCCGGCCTCATCCGAAGCTGGGCGGTGTCGAACGCCGTGATCGACCCCGATTATCGCGGCCACCGCATCGCGCGGATCTGGAACACGCCGCTGCTCGGCGAAATCTTCATGGCGCTGAGCCGTCCGGCGGCGCTGGCGAAGGGACTCGTCGCGCAGGGGCTTCCCGCCGCCATTGCGGAGGAAGAGGCGCGGCAATGGGCGGGCAGGGACAAGCGCCGCGCGATCCTGCGCCTCTACCGCTCGGCGAAGGGGCTCAGCTTCCGGCACGACTGGGCGCGCGACCTTCCGGACCTTCCTGCGCGGGGCGCGCTGATCTGGGGCGCGAACGATCCCTATGTCGCTCTGGCGGTGGCGCAGCGCTTCGCCGCCCGCACCGGCACGCCGCTGACGGTCATCGAGGATGCGGGGCATTGGGCGATCGCCGAACGCCCGCAAGCGGTCGCGGCGGCGCTGCATCGCTTCTGGAACGGTTTGTAACGGGGCGCTTTTTCGCTCTCATCGGCGCAGGCGATCATTGTGACCCAGGAAATCGATTGGATTGCCGCAAAGGATTGGCCGAAAGCGCTGGACATCGAGAAAGGGCGTCCCATGGACGATGGCCATCCCCCCTCCCGCCGCGCCCATCCCTTCTCGTGACTGGCGACCCGGGCAATCCCCCTCCCGTCCGGGCCTCTGGCGCCGCGCCCGTCGTCGTTACCGCAACGATGGGCGCGGCCGACCAGCGCTTCTTCGACGCGCTGCGGACCGCCCATTATCCGCCGGGACGCAACCGCGTAGCGTCGCATATCACGCTGTTCCATCATCTGCCGCCATCGGCCCTCGACGAACTCGCCCGGCTGATCCGCGCCATCGTCGCCGACACGCCGCCGCCGGTGGCGCGTGTTTCGGACATCTACCTGCTCGATCGCGGCGTCGCCTTTCGCGTCGAAAGCCCCGACCTGCTGGCGATCCGGGCGCGCATCGCGGACCGTTTCGCGGGCCTGCTCGCCGCGCAGGACCGCGGCACGCCGCGCCTGCACATCACGGTGCAGAACAAGGCCGATCCAGCAGCGGCGCGCAAGCTGCTCGCCGAACTGCGGCGCGATTTCCGGGCCCGGCCGCTGGCGATCGCGGGCCTCGCCGCCCACCATTACCGCGGCGGGCCGTGGGAAACGGCGTTCGAAAGGAATTTTCGCGGCATGCGCGGACGATATTGACCGGCGCAGACCGCCTGCTTATAGGCGCGGCTCGCCCACGGGCGGCCTTTCGGGGCGGAGTAGCTCAGCCGGTTAGAGCAGCGGAATCATAATCCGCGTGTCGGGGGTTCGAGTCCCTCCTCCGCTACCAAACCACCAAAAACGATGCTTTTCCTTGGTTTCCTGCCGCCGCGAGGCTTCGCATCCACGCCGTCTTGACATCGCCCCATTTCCGCACACCCTCGCGCGAGGGAGGATTCGGCCGCGCGATGGACGATCTGGATCAATGGTTTGCCGAACAGATTCTGCCGTTCGAGGGCGCGCTGACCGCCTATCTGCGGCGCGTCTGGCCCGACGCGTCGGAGGTCGCCGACCTGCGGCAGGAGGTCTATGTCCGCGTTTATCAGGGCGCGGGCAGGCAGCGCCCGCCGGTTGCGCGCTTCTTCCTGTTCAGCGTCGCGCGCAACCTGCTGATCGACCGGCTGCGGAAAAGCCGTGTCGTCCCGATCGACCTGATGGCGGATTTGGACGCGCTGAACGTATTATCGGATGACATATCGGCCGACCGCATTCTAAGCGGCCGTCAGGAACTGGCGCGGCTCGAAGCGGCGCTGGGCGACCTTCCGGCGCGGTGCCGCGAGACGTTCGTGCTGCGCCGGATCGACGAACTGTCGCAGCGCGAGACGGCGGAGAAGATGGGCGTGTCGGAAGCGACGGTCGAGAAGCAGATGGTGAAGGCGATGCGGATCCTGGCGGATCGCTTCTGGAATACCGCGTCCCGATCGGCGCCGGGCGCGGATGATGGAAAGGCGGACAGCGATGAAAAGCGCCGCTGATATCGAGCAGACCGCCGCCGAATGGCTGGTGCGCCGCGAAGGCGACGGCTGGTCCGACGCCGATCAGGCCGCGTTCGACCGTTGGGTCGCGGAGGAAACCGCGCACCGCATCGCCGTGATCCGCCTCGAAACCGTGTGGCGCAAGGCGGGCCGCCTGCGCGTGTCGGCGCTGCGGAGTGGGGAGGCGGAAGCTTCCAATTCCGTTCGTGCTGAACTTGTCTCTCCTCCCCCCAAGCCGTTCGCCCTGAGCTTGTCGAAGGGCCGTTCTTTCTTTCGACCTCGCCAAGAGCAGGACGGTGCTTCGACAAGCTCAGCACGAACGGAGGTGGGGGACGGCGCGGTGGATAACCCGCGCCGCCGCTGGCTCTGGCCCGCCGCCATCGCCGCCTCGCTCGCGCTGGCCAGCGTCCCGATCTATCGGAACCTCACCGCCGCCGAGACTTACGCCACCGCCGTCGGCGGCTTTCAGCGTTTCCCGTTGGCTGACGGATCGCGCGTCGACCTCAACACCAATTCGCGCCTCGACATCGCCTATACGAAGGCGGTGCGCCGCCTCGACCTCGAACGGGGCGAAGCCTTCTTCAAGGTCGCGAAGAATCCGGCGCGCCCCTTCGTCGTCCATGCCGGGGCGTGGCGCGTCACCGCCGTCGGCACCGCCTTCACCGTCAAGCTGCGCGGCGGCGACATCGACGTCGTCGTCACCGAAGGCCGTGTCCGCATCGATCCGCCCGCGACCGGCGGCGCCTCCGCGCGGCCCATCTTCGCCTCGGCGGGGCAGGCCGCCACCGCCACCGGCGCCGCCCCCATCGTCCGCCCGCTCAGCGCGGCGGCGATCGACATGGCGCTGAGCTGGCGCGACGGTCTGCTGATCTTCGAGGGCCGCCCGCTGGGCGAGGTCGCCGCGGAGTTCAACCGCTACAACCAGGTCCAGCTCGTCGTCGATCCGTCGGCGACCGGCGTCATCGTCGACGGATCGTTCCGCGCGACCAACGTCGAAGGCTTCCTTCGCCTGCTGCGGCAGGGTTTCGACGTGCAGAGTGTTCGCGATGGACCGGGCGAACTGCTTCTCAAAAAAATCTGACCGTCCGCGCGCGCAGCGTACCGGAAAAGAAAAGCCGCTTCGTATTCCTCAATAGCAGCCGCGTTCAGAGCGGTACAACATGGGGGAGGAAATATGCAGCTCAGGAAAATTGCGTTCGCCGTTCTGCTCGGTTCGACGAGCGTGCTTTCGGCCGTCTCGGCCGCGCAGGCCCAGGCGCCGGCCGCGCGACAGAGCGAATTCAACATTCCCGCTGGCGATCTGGTCGCTGGCCTGCGCGCCTATTCGCGGCAGGCGCATGTCGAGGTGATGTTCAACGCCGCCGACCTTCGCGGGCGGCGCACCGCCGGCGTCAAAGGCACCCTCGGCGCCGAAGAGGCGCTGCGCCGCCTGCTCGCCGGTGCGGATACTGAACTGGTGCGCGACCCGTCGGGCGCCTGGCTGGTGAAGCCGGTGGGAAACGGCGCGCAGGCCGCCGCCGATGACTATCGCGGCAACGAGATCGTCGTCACCGCGCAGAAGCGCGTGGAATCGGTGCAGGATGTACCGATCGCAGTTACTGCGCTGTCGCAGAAGAATCTGGAAGAACAGAAGATCGAGGGCGGCCCCGACATCATGCGGGCCGTGCCGAACCTGACGTTCAGCAAGTCGAACTTCACCGGCTACAACCTGTCGATCCGCGGCGTCGGTACCAAGTCGATCTCGGCGACCAGCGACCCCGGCGTTGCCGTCGCCTTCAACAACAGCAGCCTGATCCACAACCGCTTCTTCGAACAGGAATTCTTCGACATGGAGCGGGTCGAGGTTCTGCGCGGACCGCAGGGCACGCTCTACGGGCGGAACGCAACCGGCGGCGTCGTCAACCTGATCACCGCCAAGCCCAAGCTTTCCACGTTCGAGGGCAATCTCAAGGGCGAGGTCGGCAATTACAACAGCCGCCGCCTGCTCGCGATGCTCAATGTGCCGCTGGTCGACGACGTGCTGGCGGTGCGCGTCGCGGGTTCGATGACCCAGCGCAGCGGCTATGACTATAACGCGACGACCAAGAACCGCATCAACGGCCGCGACCTCTGGTCACTTCGCACATCGGTTGCGTTCGAGCCGGCACCCTGGTTTCGCGCGAGTGCGATCTGGGAGCGGTTCAACGAAGACGACAATCGCTCGCGTACTGGCAAGCAGCTTTGCCATCGTGACGATGGGCCGACGCATGTCGGCGGGGTCGATCTGGCCGATGGAGCGCTGCAAGACATAACCCCCGAAATTCGCAGGGCGCTGTTTGGCCAGGGATGCAAGCCTGGAAGTCTTTATGATGATGCCGCCTTTGGTACGCCCAACGGCTTATCCTATAGTTTCATCCTAGCAGGCGTGGCGTACAAGGACGCGGGGCTGGGTATCGGGGTAGATCCAGACAAGTCCAGTGGCTTTCAATCTGTTATCCAGCCTATCGACCCCTATGGCGGCCTTATGCAGTCTCGCAACCTGCGAGAAGTCAACTCGATCCGCGATCCGAGGTACCGCGCGAAAGCTGATCTCCTCCAGTTCAATATCGATATCGATGTCACGCCGGAACTGACTTTTACATCCCAGACCGCCTATAATTCCGACAAGGTGTACTCATTACAAGATTATAATCGTTTTACCAGCCTTCCAATATTTACAGATACGAGCAGATTAGTTCTCCACAAGGGAGTAGGGCCGAGCGAATATAAAGATATGATACCTGGTGGAATATTCTGCGATCCCCAGATTGGATGCTCGAACACGCTCGCAGGGCTTGATATAAGCCAGGCGAAATCAAAGCAATTTAACCAAGAAATCCGACTGCAATCATCTTTCGATGGACCGTTTAATTTCAGCTTCGGAGCAAATTATACGCGATTTAAGACGTTAAATGACTATTATGTCATGTACAATGTCCTGAGCGCAATGGCCTGGGGAGGCGGGTTCAATAATTCGACATACTTTAGTGGCGTCCCATGGGATCCATCTGTATGCCCAAATACCCAGGGCAGCAGTCAACCTGTCGAGGCGAGCAATCCTCTTGCCTATTGTCCTTACGTCGATCCTAACCCAATCGAAAGTATCGATGGGAATGGCCACAATTACTTCCGTTCCAAAAATCCGTACAAACTCCAATCTTCGGCACTTTTCGGAGAAGTTTATTGGAACATCCGCGACAACCTTAAATTGACTGCAGGCCTTCGCTACACGGAAGATCGCAAGACGTTTATCCCGGTTCCGTCGCAAGTTTTGTTAGCGCGGAGCATTTTCGCCGGTGGGACTGTTTCTTCCGGATATCCCGAGAATTCAGCTATCAAACAAAAATGGAGTGAATGGACAGGGCGAGTTGGCCTCGATTGGAAGCCGTACTTGGGATTCACCGATGATACGATGCTCTACGGCTTCTATTCGCGCGGCTATAAAGGGGGTGGCGCCAACCCCCCCAGTCCAGGTTTCGCGACCGAGGAAGAATTTATAGCCAACGCGCTCGCCGATGGAATGCCTGAGAACGTTTTCAACGTTTACAAGACTTTCGGGATGTTCCCGCCTCTGACGCTGACAGCCGTGGAATATGGTCCGACCTTCGAGCCAGAATTCGTCGATGCTTTCGAAATCGGCGCCAAAAACACGTTGTTGAACGGAAAGCTCACGTTGAACGCCTCTGCCTTTTACTATGATTACAAGGATTATCAGGTTTCCCAGATCAGGGATCGGACGGCCGTAAACGAGAACTTCGATGCTAAGGTATGGGGGCTGGAATTCGAGACGGTGTTCGCACCAACGCGCAATCTTCGGATTAACGCCAATCTCGGCTATCTCCGCACCAAGATCGGCAAGGGCGAGACATCGATCGACATCATGAATCGTACCCAGGGCGATCCTGACTATACGCTTGTAAAACCGTGGATGCAGCTGCCATCGAATTGCGTTATTCCTACGCATGTTGCAGCGGAATGGGCCAGAACGAGGCAGGGCCTTGTCCAATTTTATGGCATGTGCGGTGGGGTGAAAGGCTTGATCGGCGGGCTCTTCCCACCGCTCATTACTGATCCTGCCTTTGGTGGTGCACGCTATGATTTCAACAACTATCCGGAATTGAACGGCGGGGCCGGTCTAAAGGCCGATCTCAGCGGTAATGAACTGCCTAACTCGCCGCGTTGGACGGCCAATCTGGGCGCACAGTACACAGTCGATTTCGATCAGGACTGGAGCGCGACGATCCGTGGTGACGCCTATTGGCAGGCGAAGAGCTGGGCTCGTGTCTATAACAGCAACCCCTACGACCGACTGCGTAGTTGGACCAACTTCAATCTTTCGCTTCGTGTCGAAGGTCCCGAGGACCTGACGTTCGAGGCCTATGTGAAGAATGTCTTCAACAAGTCGCCGATCACCGACTCCTTCCTGAACAGCGACGATACCGGTCTGACGACCAACGTCTTCACGCTCGATCCGCGCATCATCGGGTTCAGCATCGCCAAAAGATTCTAGAGTCCTCTCCACCCACTCCACTGGGTAACCTCGGGCCGATGCCGCGCTTGCTCCCGGCAAGCATCGGCCCGATTTTTCTGAGAGAGTACGGGAAGGCGCCGCGCGCCGGATTCAAGCCGGCTTGCCTCAATTCTGTCGAACTATTCGTCTTTCTTTCAGGAAAGAAAACGACGTCGTGACAGACTCGGAGCGGAAAAGAGGCAGCATGAAAAAGACGATCCTGATGACGATCCTGATCGCGGCCACGGGGGGAGGGACCGTGGCCGCCGCGCCGCAGGGGGGCGGCGCCATCACCGGTCTGTGGTCGACCGGCAGCCAGGGGGGCCGCGTCGAACTGTATCGCTGCGGCACCGCCATCTGCGGCAAGGTGGACGATGCCGCTCCCCTGCGTGCCAATCCCGACCAGCGCGACGTGAAGAACCCCGACCGCGCCTTGCGCGACCGGCGATTGAAGGGGCTGGTCGTCCTGCGCGGCTTCGAAGGCGGCCCGCGCGAATGGAAGGGTGGCCCGCTTTACGATCCGGAGACGGGCGACGGCGCCGCGAAGGGCTCTCTCACCCTGCGGGCCGACGGAAAGTTGGAAGTGAAGGGCTGCAAGGCGGCGGTCTTCTGCCGGACCAAGGTCTGGACCCGCGCGCGCTGAATCCGGAACGGTGCGCCGGTGATCCGGCGCATCATCCCGTCCGGATCGAACCGCCGATCAATCCTCGGTCAGGATGATCTCGTCGCTCGTCGTCGAAACGCGCTTCGCTATGCCATAGAGCTCGAGCGCCTTCACGAAGCCGTCGATGTCCCCGGCCGAGAAGACGCCGACGATCTGCTTGTCGGGGATGCTGCCGTCCTTGAACGTCAGCTTTCGCGTCGAATAGCGATTGACCTCCGCGACCGCCTTCGACAGCGGGTCGTGCATGAAGACGAGCCGCCCCTCGGTCCAGCTCGTCTCCTTCTTCACATCGACGTTGCTCAGCGTCCAGCGGCGGTCCGGGCTGATGACCAGCTGGCGGCCGGGGGTCATGTCGGTGCCGTTGCCGGGGCCGGTCGCGGGCTCTTCGACCCGGACCTTTCCTTCGGCGAGGACGATGGCCACTTCGCCCCCGTCCATGCTGACCTCGAAGGCGGTCCCGACCGCGCGCACCGTCTTGCCGTCGGCGTTGACGATGAAGGGCCGGGCGCGGTTGCTGGCGACCTGGAAGAAGGCGCGGCCGCGAACCAGGTCGACGCGGCGCTGGTCGGGGGCGTCGGCGAAGCGCATCTCAGTATCGGAATCGAGCGTCACGACCGATCCGTCGGGAAGGGTGATCGTGGTCCGCTGTCCCGTTTCGGTCTGGAAAGCCTGCGCGGCGTGGTCGCGCTCGGCGAACAGCAGGCCGGGCAGGGTGGTCCAGCCGATCCCGACCGTCAGCAGGACGGAGGCGGCGACCGCAAGTCCCCGCCGCCGGCCCAGCCTCTTTCCCCATCCCCGCCAGCCCGGCGCCGGCGCGTCCTCGACGTCCGGCTCGCCATATGGGGAGGCCGCGCCCGACAGGGCGGGGTCCGATGCCGCGGCGCCGGCAATCGACCATGCGCGGTCGATCGACCGATAGGCATCGCGGTGCGCGGCGGACTGGCCGATCCAGTCCTGAAAGCGATATTCCTCCTCCGCCGTCATGTCGCCGGAAAGCTGCTGGTTGTACCAGTGCGCGGCTTCGGATCGAAGCGCGGCGCGCCCGGTGGATCGGTCGCCGCTCATTGGCCGGCCTCCATCTCTTCGGCGATGCGGACGAGCGCGCGGTGCATCAGGTCCTTCACGGACTCGCGGCTGATGCCCATGCGTTCCGCGATCGCCGGATAGGTCAGATTATCGAACCGGTGCAGTTCGAAGGCTTCGCGCGTCCGCGGCGGCAGATTGCAGATCGCTGTGACCACGCGTCGATATTCCTCTTGTCCGATGGCGATGCGCTCGGGGGACAGCGGGTCGCTGCCTCCCAGGCTGTCGCTCCATTCTTCATGCAGCAGGGTGACGCGCGCCGCCTGTTCGCGGTAGCGGCTGACCAGCACATTGTGCGCGGTGGCGAACAGATAGCCTTCGACATTGTCGATCGCCGCGTTCAACCGCGCCGATTGCAGCCGCAGGAAAACATCCTGCACCAGATCGTCCACATCCGCTTCGGAAACGCGGCGCCTGAAATACCGCCGAAGACCCGGGCCATAGGTCGTCATCCATGCGCCGATATCGGGGTCTTCGCGCCGCGCAGCCATCATCAACCCATGCCCCGAAAGGGCAGGAGATGCCAGCCATCGCCCGTCTCACCCGTCATTCGTAACGTCCACGATCGTGTCGCACCCTGCGTGCGCTTACCGGAGTAGACGCGCGCGACGGCAAACAGGGGGGTCGGGGTGCGAAATATCTTTCCCGCCCCCTCGTTAATCGTCATCCCGGACTTTTTAGAGCATCGAGCCTTAAATCTGACTCACCGTCCCGTTCGTGTCGAGCGAAGTCGAGACACCCATCGGCCTTGCGTTACGCCGATGGGTGTCTCGACTTCGCTCGACACGAACGGATAAGAGGCATTGCAGATTTAACGCACGATGCCCTAATCGTCATCCCGGACTTTTTAATCGTCATCCCGGATCAAGTCCGGGATGACGAAGGTGAGCGGGTGGCAGTTCCCCACCCCCCGCCGAAACCGCGCCCCAAAAAAATTTTCGAAACTCGACCCCCCTCCCGAGCGCAATTTACGTCTATGTTAGTGGCGGGGTGGATCATGTGTAGAGTCGAGCCCCGATAACTATAACAGGGGAGAGTAAACACATGCGTCTTCGCGCGTCTGCATTACAGCACATTCTTTTGGGAAGCGTCGCTATTGGCGGTCTTGTCATGGCTGCGACGCCCGCCGCCGCGCGAGACAGCCTGGTCAATTACAATATTCCAGCGCAACCGCTCGGCCGTGCCCTGAAGGATTTCGGGCTGCAGAACGGCATGACCGTGATGGCGGACACCGCGGTCGTGCGCGGCAAGATGACGCAGGGAGTCAAGAATCGCGCCGATCCCGACACGGCGCTGCGCATGCTGCTGCGCGGAACCGGCCTGACCTATCGCCGCGACGGCAACATCTTCGTCGTAACGCCGGTGGGAAACGCCGTTCCCTCCCCCGCATCTGCCGCTGAGCCGGCGGCCAATCAGGAAATCGTCGTCACCGCGCAAAAGCGCGTGGAATCGATTCAGGACGTGCCGATTTCGGTCTCGGCCTTCTCCGCCAAGTCGCTCGATGAACAGAAGATCGAGGGCGGATCGGAACTGGTCCGCGCCGTCCCGAACGTCAGCTTCTCGAAAAGCAATTTCGCCAGCTACAATTTCTCGATTCGCGGCATCGGTACCAAGGCTCTCTCCGTTTCGTCCGATCCTGCCGTCGCCATCAGCTTCAACAACACTCCCTTGATCCGCAATCGCCTGTTTGAACAGGAGTATTTCGACGTCGCGCGCGTTGAGGTGCTGCGCGGTCCACAGGGTACACTCTATGGACGCAACGCGACCGGCGGCGTCGTCAACATGCTCCCCAATATCGCCGAGCCGGGCGATTTAGCTGCCGATCTGAAGCTGGAGACCGGCAATTACAGCGCCATGCGGGCGAACGGGATGATCAATATTCCGCTGGGCGACACGCTGGCCGTTCGGGCGGCGGGCGCTTGGACCAGCCGCGACGGCTATGATTATAACACGGTGACCGAACGTAAAGTAAATGGTCGCGACCTGTGGTCCACGCGTGTCAGTGCCGCTTGGGAGCCGAGCGACCGTTTCCAAATCAACGCGATCTGGGAGCATTTTTACGAGAATGACGACCGTTCACGGACAGGTAAGCAGCTTTGTCATACCGATCCTGGTCCCGCCAGCATCGGGAGTAAGGATCTCACGAACATGCTGGTAGCCCGTGGCTCATTGAGTCAGGGCTGCCTGCCCGGTTCCCTATATGACGACGGAGCCTATGGCGTTCCCAGTGGTTTTTCCCTGCCATACGTCAACGCAGCCGCCTCCCTGATCGCCCTTGGGTATAACGCCGGGGCTATGGGCGCAAATGCCACACCGATCATGTTGATCGATGCAACCCAAGACCCTTATGCGGGAATAACGCAGTCTCGAAATCTCCGCGAGATCGCGACCGCCATAGATCCTCAGTTTCGTGCAAAGAATGATATTTTTCAGTTAAATATCGAGGCGGGCTTGGGGGATTATCTGAAATTTTATTCAAACACATCCTATTCAAAAGACTCGTATAACAGTATTCAGGACTATAATAGAATTAACAGTGACGATGTTTTCAATGATTCTAGTGTTTTATACGCCCTCAGAACGAGGCCGTTGCCGTCCAAAGGCATTGCGATTGGAGGCATTTTAGACGATCCGCAATTGGGCGAATCTGCCAAGATTCTCGGCGCGGATATGGTGAATTCCCGCAGCAAACAATGGTATCAAGAGTTTCGCCTGCAATCCTCCTTTGATGGAAGGGTCGAATTCAACCTTGGCGTGAACTATCTAAATTTTAAGATAAATGAAGATTATTATGTATTCAATAATCTTTTCACCGCCATTTCTAGAACGGTGTTGGGCACAGGAAACACCTCCGGCGTAGTTATTGATTGCACTGGATGGCCTGGTGGAAGAGATTGTACATATGTCGACCCCAATCCCCTGAGTTCGCTCAATGGAAACGGACATAATTATTTCCGCAGCCAGAATATTGCTAAAACGGAATCCTATGCCGGTTTCGGCGAAATTTATTTCCAGGCGACCGACCGCCTGAAAATCACGGCCGGGTTGCGCTATACCGATGATAAGAAGATATCGACGCCGATTCCGACGCAGCTGCTATTGGGAACGGGGATTTTCGGATTTGGTCTTATCAATGAGGGGTATTTCGTATCCCCTGATATCGTGCAGAAATGGGGGCGGGTAACGGGACGGTTTGTCGTGGACTGGAAACCACGCCTCGACTTCACCGACGACACGCTATTCTACGCATCTTATGCCCGTGGCTATAAAGGCGGCGGCGCCAATCCCCCAAGCATTGGAGCCGATCCGGCCTTCTTGCAATTTTTTCCGCAACCCGAAACCTACAGACCCGAAAGCGTCGATGCGTTCGAGATCGGAACGAAAAATCTTCTGGCCGGCGGCAGGCTGTCGCTCAACGGAACCGCCTTTTATTATAAGTATAAAGATTATCAGGTTTCGCAGATCGTCGATCGCATTGCCCTGAATGAAAATTTTGACGCCGATATCTGGGGCGCCGAACTGGAGATGCTGTGGCGGCCGACGCGGCGCATCAGTCTCAATGCCAATCTTGGCTATCTTGGCACACGCATCGCGAACGGCATGAAGTCCATCGACGTCATGAATCGCACCCAGGGAAATCCTGAGTGGGTTGTCGTGAAGCCGTGGCTTCAACTCGCATCCAATTGCATCGCGCCGAAAGCGCTGGTCGAAAAAGCCGGAGAGAGTCAGTA
The DNA here is from genome assembly GCF_001591045.1 of Sphingopyxis granuli NBRC 100800. GTDB lineage: Bacteria > Pseudomonadota > Alphaproteobacteria > Sphingomonadales > Sphingomonadaceae > Sphingopyxis > Sphingopyxis granuli. The sequence goes on from NZ_BCUA01000031.1 coordinate 37,325, forward strand.
TTTCAACAACGCAAGCGCTAATGGAATTTTGTCCACATTCTGCGGTGGGCGGGGAGAGCTGAATTTTACCGCCGGATCATCTCAGTCGAATCTTTATGGAATCGTATATGATCCGGCGACCGACGCCCCCAATCAGGGCCGGGGATTCGATGCCGAACTTGGCGGTAACGAACTGCCAAACTCTCCCCATTGGACTGTCAATCTGGGCGCACAATATACGATTCCGATCAATGACTGGGATTTGACCTTGCGCGGCGATTATTATCGGCAGGGCAAGAGCTGGGCGCGCGTTTACAATACGGCAATTGACCGCCTGAAGTCATGGGACAATGCCAACATCTCCATGACGCTGGAACGCCCCGACAGCGGCTTTGCCATGCAGCTTTATGTGAAGAATGTGTTCAACAAGACGCCGATCACCGATGCCTTCATCAACAGCGACGACAGCGGACTGACGACAAACGTCTTCACGCTCGACCCAAGGATCATCGGGTTCAATATGAGCAAGAGATTTTGATAATGGATTGATAAAGAACGGTTATTTTATGGATAGATATATTTTGTAGGGATCGCCCCATGAGTAGGGGTGGTGGTGATCGTGGACCCACATTCAATATCCACGATCATCTGGGGAGCGGCACCCTTTATGCCGCATATAACAGGAGAAGGATCATGTTGAAGACTTTCATTGGCGCGATCGCAGTGCTGGCAACCACAACGGCGATGCCGGTCTATGCCCAGAGCTTTTCGCCCGCGCCGACGACGATTTCAGGAACGGGTACTGGATACGTTAATGGCACCCCTTGCACCGGCGCAGTTGTTACCGGGACGGTAGACTCATCCGGTGCTTATGCCGATGTGTCGTTTAATAATGCCGGAACCTTGTGCGCGGCTTACGGCGTTACCGCTCGTGTCTGGGCAAACGGTGATTTGAGCAATGTGGTTGTGACAAACCTTTCGAACCCCGTGCCCCCCGTTTGCGACAGCGGGAGCGCGAAATATGAGGGTGTGGTTGAGTACACCAATTACCCGGATGGCGAAACGATGAATGGGTTTGTCGACGACCAGAACCCGGTACAGGTCGGCAATTGCTGGGTCGCGGCGGATATGGATGTCGCTGTGGTGCAAATCGTGCCGTAAGGCGTGATTACTCAATGAAGTAGGCGGATGTTCCGATCATTCAATGATCGGAACATCCGCACCTCCACCGGATATTACTGGCCGCACCGCTGCCACGGCGCGGCCCTTTCCGGGCCAGCGACGGCGAACCGCTTCCGGCGCGGTCTCGATAAATGGGTCAGGCGGGCATCGCAATGTGTTTGCGCTGAGAAGAGTTTCCACCCCATTGTTGCTGGGCTTGGCCGTTCCTACGGTCCCGGCCCATGCCGAAACGGATAAGGGGGACGTCGCGGCGGGGCCGGTTTCGCGAGAGACTGCCCCGCCCGGCGTTATTCTGCCGCTGCGCCGCGCGGACGAGCTCGACGAGATCGTCGTCACCGCCGACCGCTATGGTGAGGCGAAGGTCGCGGCGGAGAGTGAGTTCGACGAAGAGGAGATCGCCAGCCACGGCGCCGACAGCATCCAGGACCTGCTGACCCGCCTGTCGCCCTTCATCGATCCGAGCGGCGAGGAGCCGGTGATCCTGATCAACGGCAAGCCCGCGGGCTTCGACCGCTCGATCCTCTCCTACCCGGCCGAGGCGCTGCAACGACTGGCGGTGTTGAAGCCGGAGGCCGCGGCGCAATATGGGGAACCCGCCGGCAAGCGCGTCGTCAACCTCGTCCTGAAAAAGCATTTCTCGATGTGGAACGCCGATGCGGGCGTCGATTTTGCGACCGCCGGCGGCCAATATGGCGGCAAGCTGTCTGCCAACCGCACCGCGATCGACGGTGACATACGCTGGAATGCGCGGGCGCGGATCGCTGCCGACAGCGCCTTTCGCAAGAGCGCGCGCGCCCTGCCGCCGCGCGACGGGGTCTTCGACAGCGTCGGCTTCGTCTCTGCTCCCGATGGCGGAGAGATCGACCCCGCGCTCAGCCTGATCGCCGGGGAGCCGGTGACCGCCGCCGCGATCCCACCCGAATCGCTGGCTGGCGCGGGGGCGGGGGCGGGCGTGCCGGGCCTCGCCGATTTCGCCGCGACCGCGAACGCGCTCCACCCCGCCGATCCCAACGCCTATGAAACGCTGCAATCGTCGCGCCGCACCGCCTCGCTCGCCATCGGCGTCACCCGCCCGCTCGGCGCCTTCACCGCCTCGCTGAATCTCAACGCCAGCCGCAGCAGCAGCGACGGGCAGCGCGGCCTGCCGATGGTGTCGGTTCTGATCCCGGCGGGTAGCCCCTGGTCGCCCTTTGCCGACGATGTCCTGCTGACCCGCCCCTTCGCGGGCGAGCGCGCGCTGCGCAACGCCAGTGATTCGACCGCGCTCGGCGCGTCGCTGACGCTGAACGGCAGTATCGGCAGCTGGCAGACCAATTTCGGCATCAACTATGCGCGGGGTTGGGCGAGCAACCTGCTGGAGACCTGCATCGACCGCGCGCGCATTCAGCAGGCGATCGCCGCCGACGCGGCCTTCGATCCCTATGGCCCGTGGGACGAATCGCTGTTGCTCGCCACGCGCGGCCGGACGCGCAGCGAAAACCTCAGCGCGCGGCTCAACGTCCGCAAGACCATCATCGACCTGCCCGCCGGACCGATGGTCTGGAACCTGACCGCCAACGCCAGCCGCAACCGTTCGCATAGTTGGCAGGAGGGCGGGGGCGAAGGTGACGGCGGCGGGGACGCGGGGGCGGTGGAGCGCCGCACGACCCGCCACCAGACGAGCGGCCAGATGACGCTCAGCCTGCCGATCGCGCGGCGCGGGGAGGCGGGGCCGGCGTGGCTCGGCGACCTGTCGCTCGACCTGTCCGCCAGCACGCAGGCGATGACGGGCAGCCGCACGCAAAAGCGCTATGGCGCGAACGTCAGCTGGTCGCCGTGGTCCATCGTCCAGCTTCGCGGGTCGATCGACCGCGCCGAGGCCGCGCCGTCCTTCGACCAGCTCGACGCGCCGATCGTCACCACGGTGACCCGCGTGTTCGACTATGCGCGGCAGGAGGTCGCCGAGCCGCTGTGGATCACCGGCGGCAATCCCGACCTGCGCGGCGGCAGCCGGCAGAGCGTGTCGCTGGCCGCGACGCTGCGCCCGCTCGGCGGCCAGGCGCTGACGCTCAACCTCGGCTATCGCCAGTCGGTCGCGAAGGGCGGCGTTGCTGGGTTTCCGGAGCTGACGCCCGCGATCGAGGCGGCCTTTCCCGAGCGCGTGACGCGCGATGCGGAGGGGCGGCTGGTCGCGGTCGATGCCCGCGCGATTAACATCGCCCGCGATACCGACGCCGAACTCTCCTCCGGCATCGCGCTGCGCCTGGGGCAGGCGCGCGCGGGGGAGCGAAGCGTCGCCGATCCGCTGCAATTCAGCGTTTCCGTCAACCACCGCTACCGCCTGAAAAGCGAATTGCTCACGCGGTCCGGCCTCCCCGCGATCGACCAGCTTCGCGCCGGCGGGCAGTCGCGCCACAATCTGTCGATGCAGCTTTCGGTGGGCAAGCGCGGCATCGGGGCGAACCTCAGCGGCAACTGGAGCAGCCCGGGCCGCCTGCGCGGTGCGGCCGACGATGCGGATGCGGCCTTCCGGTTCAAGCCGCCGCTGACCTTCAACCTGTCCGCGTTCGTCGAACCCGATCGCCTGTTCGCACTGTCGGGCAAGAAAGGCGCGCTGAACGGTCTCAAGATTTCGGTCGATGTCCGCAATCTCTTCAACGGATACCGCCGGGTGACGCTCGCCGACGGCCGCGTGCCCTCCGGCTACAGCCGCAACGAAATCGACCCGCTCGGCCGCACGCTGAGCCTGACCGCAAGGAAACGCTTCTAGCCGCGCCCGGCTTGTCATGACTTGCCGGCCGTGCAAGGGACGCGCGACCCTGGGGGCAGG
>NZ_BCUA01000032.1 GCF_001591045.1 Sphingopyxis granuli NBRC 100800
TGCTCGATACTCTAAGCCTCGCCGTCCCTCCCCTGGAGGGGAGGGAATTAATTATGTTATTGTTCGGACAGCTTTTTTAAGCGCAGACTGTCGCTTCTTCATAACGGCCCGTGCGACCGCCAGCTGCTCATCCAATTCGTTGGATGCCAAGGCGCGCAAGATTTCGCGATCCTCGGTCATAATGGCCTCGGCAACGCGCATCTGGCGCTTCGACTCCTTGTCCATCACTCCGCCGCCTTCTCGGCCTTGCCTTTCGCCTTGCCCTTGCCGGCCTTGGGCGGGGCGGGGGTGATTTCGAAGGCGAGCGGGTTGCCGACCTTGGCGTCCTCGCCCTGCTTCATCCTCACCTTGACCTCGCCGCCGTGGACCAGCTTGCCGAACAGCAGCTCCTCGGCGAGCGGCTGCTTGATCTTCTCCTGGATCAGGCGGCCCATCGGACGCGCGCCATAGAGCTTGTCATAGCCCTTGTCGGTCAGCCACTTGCGCGCCGCCTCGTCGAGCTGGATGTGGACGTTGCGGTCGGCAAGCTGCAGTTCGAGCTGCAGGATGAACTTGTCGACGACGCGCGCCACCACCTCTGGCGGCAGATAGCCGAAGGGCACGATCGCATCGAGGCGGTTGCGGAATTCGGGGGTGAACATGCGCTTCACCGCCTCTTCCTGCACATCCTCGCGCGTCGCGTTGCCGAAGCCGATCGATTCGCGGGTCATGTCGCTGGCGCCCGCATTGGTCGTCATGATCAGGATGACGTTGCGGAAATCGACCGTCTTGCCGTGGTGGTCGGTCAGGCGGCCGTTGTCCATCACCTGCAGCAGGATGTTGAACAGGTCGGGATGCGCCTTCTCGATCTCGTCGAGCAGCAGCACGCAGTGCGGATTCTGGTCGATCGCATCGGTCAGCAGGCCGCCCTGGTCGTATCCGACATAGCCCGGCGGCGCGCCGATCAGGCGGCTCACCGAATGGCGCTCCATATATTCCGACATGTCGAAGCGCTGGAGCGGAATGCCGAGCAGCGCCGCGAGCTGCTTCGCCACCTCGGTCTTGCCGACGCCGGTCGGGCCGCTGAACAGATAGTTGCCGATCGGCTTTTCGGGATCGCGCAGCCCAGCGCGCGACAGCTTGATCGCCGACGCCAGCACCTCGATCGCGGTGTTCTGCCCGAACACCACGCGCTTGAGGTCGGTCTCGAGGCTTTCGAGCACCTTCTTGTCGTCGCTCGACACCGATTTGGGCGGAATGCGCGCCATCGTCGCGATCACCGCCTCGATCTCCTTGGGGGTGATCGTCTTGCGCCGCTTCGACGGCGGCACCAGCATCTGCATCGCGCCGACCTCGTCGATCACGTCGATCGCCTTGTCGGGCAGCTTGCGGTCGTTGATATAGCGTGCCGACAGCTCGACCGCCGCGTTGATCGCGTCGGCAGTATATTTGACGTTATGGTGGCTCTCGAACGCCTCGCGCAGCCCGGCGAGGATCTTCTTGGTATCCTCGAGGCTCGGCTCGATCACGTCGATCTTCTGGAACCGGCGCAGCAGCGCGCGGTCCTTCTCGAAGTGGTTGCGGAACTCCTTGTAGGTCGTCGATCCGATGCAGCGGATGACGCCGCCCGACAGCGCGGGCTTGAGCAGGTTCGATGCGTCCATCGCGCCGCCGCTCGTCGCGCCGGCGCCGATCACCGTGTGAATCTCGTCGATGAACAGGATCGCGTGCGGCAGGCCCTCGAGTTCGGAGACGACCTGCTTCAGCCGCTCCTCGAAGTCGCCGCGATAGCGCGTGCCGGCGAGCAGCGCGCCCATGTCGAGCGAATAGATCACCGCTTCCTTGAGCACGTCGGGCACGTCGCCCTCGACGATCTTGCGCGCGAGCCCTTCGGCGATCGCGGTCTTGCCGACGCCGGGATCGCCGACATAGAGCGGGTTGTTCTTGCTGCGGCGGCACAGGATCTGAATCGTGCGGTCGACCTCGGCGCCGCGGCCGATCAGCGGGTCGACCTTGCCGCCCTTCGCCTTCTCGTTCAGGTTGACGGTGAACTGGTCGAGCGCGGTTTCCTTCTTGTTCTTCGCCTCGCCCTTGTCCTTCGCTTCTTCCTTCTCCTCTGGCTCGGCCTGTGCGGCGGGCTTGCCGCCCTTGCCGACGCCGTGGCTGAGGTAGGAAACCGCGTCGAGCCGCGTCAGGTCCTGCTGCTGGAGGAAATAGACGGCATAGGATTCGCGCTCCGAAAACAGCGCGACGAGGACGTTGGCGCCCGTCACCTCGTCCTTGCCCGACGACTGGACGTGCAGGATCGCGCGCTGGACGACGCGCTGGAAACCGCTGGTGGGGCTGGGGTCGCTGTGCCCCTCGACCTTCAGGCTGTCGAGTTCGGTGTCGAGATAGTGGACCACCGCCGATTGCAGGTCGCCCAATGCGACGCCGCAGGCGCGCATCACCTCGGCGGCGTGCTCGTCGTCGATCAGCGCATAGAGCAGATGCTCCAGCGTTGCATATTCATGGTGCCGCTCCGACGCGGCCTTCAACGCGTTGTGCAGGGTCTTTTCGAGCGATTCCGAAAAGGACGGCATGGGTCGTTCTCCTTGCGAGACCCGCCGGGGAGAGGCGGACCCCTGGGACCACAAGGTGGCGATGCCGCCGCTTCACCGCAAGGGAAAAGCGGAAGCCACGGTCAAATTAGAGCCACAGCCTTGCTTCATGGTTAACAAAGCCTTGGGAAAGGACGGCGGCGAACGCCGAAATCCTGGTTTTGAACGAAGTGCCCTGTGCTCCCGCGAAGGCGGGAGTCCAGAGCGACGCAGGCGAGCGTCGGCGTCAGGACGCCCCGGGTCCCCGCCTGCGCGGGGACACGAGAATAGTTCCGGAAATCCTAAACTGTCAGCACGATCTTTCCGACATGCTCGCCCGCCTGCATGCGGGCGTGCGCGGCGGCGGCTTCGGCCAGCGCGAAGCGCCGGTCCATCGCCGGCTTCCAGCCGCCCTCGGCAAGCTGCGGCCACAGCGTCCGGTGGATTTCGTCGGCCAGCGCCGCCTTGAACGAGGCGCTGCGCGCGCGCAGCGTCGACCCGGTCATCGTCTGCCGCCGCCGCATCAGACTCGATATGTCGACCTGTGCCGTCGCGCCGCGCTGGAAGGCGATGCTGACGTGCCGCCCGTCGTCGGCGAGGCAGGCGAGGTTGCGCGGCACATAGTCGCCCCCGACCATGTCGAGCACAACGTCGACGCCCTTGCCGTCGGTGAACGCCTTGACCGCCTCGACATAGTCCTCGGTCGAATAGTCGATCGCGAGGTCGGCGCCGAGCGCGCGCGCCGCGGCGCATTTGTCCGCGCTGCCGCACGTTACCGCGATCCGGATGTCGAACAGCTTGCACAGCCCGATCGCGGTGGTGCCGATGCCGCTGGTGCCGCCGTGGACGAGCACCGTCTCGCCGTCCTTGACCCAGCCCCGTTCGAACAGATTGTGCCAGACGGTGAAGACGGTTTCGGGCAGCGCCGCCGCCTCTTCCATCGAGAATCCCGCGGGCACCGGCAGGCAGCTTCCCGCCGGCGCGACGCAATATTCGGCATAGCCGCCGCCCGCGACGAGCGCGCATACCGCCTGTCCCAACATCTCCGGGTCGCCGCCCGGTCCGATCGCGGCGACCGTCCCCGCAACCTCCAGCCCCGGCAGGTCCGAGGCGCCCGGCGGCGGCGGATAAAAGCCCATGCGCTGCAGCACGTCGGGGCGGTTCACCCCCGCCGCGGCGACGCGGATCAGCACTTCGTCGGGTCCCGGCTGCGGCACCGGCCGCGTCTCCGGCACCAGAACCTCGGGTCCGCCCGGTTCGCGGATCGCGATGGCGGTCATGCTCGCTGGCAAGCTGGTCACGCTCTGAAATCCCCCACTAGCTCCACCCGCTCTCCGCGCCGCCGGTCCCGATCCGCCAGCGCCCGTAGTTCGGGCAGGCGGATGCGGATCGTGTCCGGGGCGACGGCGGAAAGGGCGAGGCGTCATCCTTGTGGCCCGCCTTATTGACAGAGGGACGGCACGGGTCAACAGTCGCGCGCCATCGGCCGCGACCGGCGCGAAAGGAAACGCCATGGACGACGACGATCTTCCCCGCCGCCGCGACGACCTGCTCGCCGCGCTGATTCGCCAGCCGCTCGACCCGCTGTCGGTCGACGAACTCGCCGACCGCATCGCCGTGCTCGAAGCCGAAATCGAACGCACCAGAAAGCACGCCGCCGCCGCGGGCAGCTTCAAGGCAAACGCGGAGGCGTTGTTCCGCAAAGGCTAATATGGTGGAATCAAGGTTCTTGTCATCATCGTCACCCCCGGGCTGGACCCGGGGCCCCGCTTCCTTTCGCACACGGACCGAGGAAAAGCGGGATTCCGGGTCCAGCCCGGGATGGCGAAATCAAGGAAGCGAACTTCGGATTCAGGTGACCAGGGCGACGCCCTCTAGCGGTCGACCACCAGACAGGGACGGCCGTCCTTCTTCACCGCCGAGCAGAAGGATTCGGCGTCGGCTTTGCTCGCGAAATCGCCGACCTGAAGGCGGGTGAGCTTGCCGCTCTTGACCAGATAGGGCTGGCGTGCGGCCGCCGCGGGATAGGCTTTCTCGACCGTCCGCCAGAGGCTCCGCGCATTCGCCTCGACGCCGAAGGCGCCGAGTTGCGCGCGCCACGGGCTCTTGCCGGCGGTGGGAGCGGGGGCGGGCGCCACCGCTTTCGGCGTGGCGACGACCACCTTCTCCTGCACGGGAGCGGGCGCGGGCGTGGGTATCGGTGCCGGAGTCGGTGGCGGCGCGGGCGTTTCGGCGGGCGGCAACGGTCCCTTTTCGGGCGGCGCGGCATAGCTGGTGCCCGGCGCCGCGGGCTGCGACGGCGGCGGCGTGACGACGCGGATCGCGCCGGGCGCCGTCTGGACGGTGTCGGCTGGAGCTTCCTTCGCGGCCGCGGTTGCCACATCGGCGTTGGCCGCAGCCTCGGCCGCCGCGGCGGCGGCGTGCTGCGCGGCCGGCGACAGCGGCGCCGCGGGCCTGGGGGTCGGGGCAGGGGTCGGGGCGGGGGCCGGTGCCGGCGCAAGAACGGGCGGCGGCGTGTAGAGCGTGCCGGGGACCGAGGCGGGCAGGCTCGCGGTCTGTACCGGCGATGGCGCGGATTTCGGCGCTTCGGGCGCGGCGGCGTTCACCGCGGCGAGCCGTGCGCGCTGCTCGTTCTTCTCCATTTCGGGCAGCAGCGCGAGGCCCCGCTGCCGCTGGTCGAGCGGGATCAGCCGGTCGAGCTGCGCGAGGCGCGCCGAGGCGATACCGAGTCCGGCATCGCTCGCGCGCTTGGTCAGCGCATAGGCGCGCGGCCAGTCCTTCGCCGCGAGGTCGCCGTTGAACATCGCTGTGCCCAGGACATATTGCGCGCGCGGTTCGCCGCGCTCGGCCGACCGGGTGATGAAGGGCATCGCCTCGTCGCGGCGATTGGCGGTGAAGAGCACGAGGCCCAGATTGTCTTCGGCCTGCAAATGCCCCTGTTTCGCGGCGCGGCGATACCAGCCCTCGGCCTGGCTCAGGTCGGCGGGCACGCCGCGGCCGAGCTTGTAGGCCTGGCCGAGGTTGAATTGGGCGTCGGGATCGCCGGCGATCGCGAGCGGGCGCCACACGGCCACTGCCTTCGCATAGTTGCCCGCTTCCCAGGCATCGACGCCGGCCTTGACGTCGGGCGCTGCCGCCGCTGCCGGAGGCGCGGCCTTGGTCGCGGCCAGCGCGGGCGCGGCGAGCAGCACGGCCGGGATCAGCGGCGCGGCCAGCAAGAGGGTGCGGTATGAACGCATCGGCAATCTCCAATGAACGGCGTCACTTGACGAGCGAGCAGTTCCGCCCGCCGTCCTAATCCCAAATGGCTAACACCCCGTTAGCGAAAAACGCGGGGTCGCGGCTTTTGATCCGAAATGGCACAAACGCCTCTTAAGCTCTTGTTGACCATGAGCGCGAACCGATCGTTCACCATCTTTTCGGCATCGTTAACCCAATTTTAGGCTCCCGCGTGGCATCCCGTCGCCAATTCGAGGATATCCAGGGGGACAGTCGTGCGCGTTCTGGCATTGGCTTCACAAAAAGGCGGATCGGGCAAGACCACCCTGTCCGGGCATCTCGCGGTGCAGGCGCAGCTTGCCGGCGCCGGTCCCGTCGTTCTCATCGACATCGATCCGCAGGGCTCGCTCGCCGACTGGTGGAACGAGCGCGAAACCGACCTTCCGGCCTTCGCCCAGACCACGGTCGCGCGGCTCGCCTCCGATCTGGAGATATTGCGCCAGCAGGGCTTCAAGCTCGCGGTCATCGACACGCCGCCGGCGATCACCATGGCGATCCAGAGCGTGATTTCGGTCGCCGAGCTGATCGTCGTCCCGACGCGTCCCAGCCCGCACGACCTGCGCGCCGTCGGCGCCACCGTCGACCTGTGCGAGCGCGCGGGCAAGCCGCTGGTGTTCGTCGTCAACGCCGCGACGCCCAAGGCGAAGATTACCAGCGAGGCCGCGGTCGCGCTGTCGCAGCACGGCACCGTCGCGCCGGTGACGCTGCACCACCGCACCGACTATGCCGCTTCGATGATCGACGGCCGCACGGTGATGGAGGTCGATCCGAACGGCCGCTCGGCCGAGGAGGTCCGCCAGCTGTGGACCTATATCAACGACCGGCTGGAGAAGAATTTCCGCCGCACCGTCTTTTCGGCGCCGATGCCCGCGCAGGCGGGTTACGGCGCGGTGCGTCCGCTGGGCGGGGGCTTCGGCCGCCGCATCGCGGGCCAGTGAGCGGGGGAGCGGAACTCATGGGCGAACCCAAACCACTTGCCTCGCTGAGCGCCGGCCTGCTCGCCCGCAAGGGCGCGGCGCGCCCCGCGATGCGCCGTCAGCCGCTCGGCAGCGGCCCCGCGCCGCTCGTCCAGCCGGGCTATGACGATCTTGGCTGGAACGACATGGGCTATGACGTCGATCCGCAGCAGTCGTCCGAACCGGCGCATATGGTCGACCTGAAGCCGCTGCTCGCCGGATCGGTGCTGCAGCACAACAGCGAGGCCGAACAGGCGGTCGAGGACAGCGCGGTTCCCGACGCGCCGCTCGCGGCGCCCGAAGCCGAGGCACCCGCGAATCTGCCCACGATTCCAGAGGTCGTGCGTCAGCAGGAATCGCTGCTCGACCGCGTCGCCGCTGTGGCGCGCAAGGTCGAACGGCGCCCTGAAGCGAAGGCGCCCGAAGGGCCGGCACGCGCGCCGCGTGCCCGCGACAAGGCGGCCTTCACGCTGCGCCTCGATGCCGAACGCCATCTGCGCCTGCGCCTTGCGAGCGCGGTGACGAACCGCTCGGCGCAGGGCATTTTGACCGATTTGCTCGACGATTATCTCTCGTCGCTGCCCGAGATCGACGCAATGGCGAGCCGCCTGCCGGCGGCGCGTCCGGCGCGCCGGGCGCGGCAGCGCTAAGACCCAAGTTTGGGGGGACTGTAAAGATGAACCGCAAGATGCTGATCAAGCTCGCGATTTCGGGATTCGTCCTGGGGGCGGGCACGGCGGGCTGCGCAAGCGCAGGCTCGGCGGCGACCGAACCGGCGCGCACCGCCGACGCCGACGCCGCCGCGAAACAGGCCGACAAGGCGCGCAGCGCGCTCGAAAAGGGCAAGGCCGCCAAGGCCGTCGCGCTCGCCGAGGCGGCGGTCGCGGGAAGCCCGCGCGACGCCGGTTATCGCACGTTGCTCGGCCAGGCCTATCTGAACGACGGGCGCTTCGTTTCGGCGAGCACCGCGCTGACCGAGGCGATGGAACTGGGCGCGACCGACAGCAACACGGTGATCGCCCTGACGCTCGCCTATATCGCGCAGGGCAAGAATGCGGAGGCAGTGGAATTGCTGCGCGCGCACGACGACACGGTGCCGGCATCCGACGCGGGGCTGGCGCTCGCACTCGTCGGCAACAGCGAGGCGTCGCTCTATACGCTCGGCGAAGCCGCACGGGCGCCCGGCGCCGATGCGCGCACGCGCCAGAATCTCGCGCTCGCCCTCGCGCTTTCGGGACGCTGGGCGCAGGCGCGCATCCTCGCCGCGCAGGACCTGTCGCTCGACAAGGTCGAGGGCCGCATGGCCGAATGGACGAAACTGGCCGAACAGCCGAACCCCGGGGTCCGCATCGCGACCCTGATCGGCACCAGCATGCGCGCCGACGGCGGTATGCCGGCCCGTCTCGCGCTGCAGGCCAGCACCGACGCCCGGATGGCTGCGGCCGATGTTCTGGCGCCGATGGCTGCCGCCGACCCGGCGCCGGTCGAGCGCTTTGCGCCGCCGCCGCCCGTCGTTGCCGACGCCAGCGAAGCGATCCGCGCCGTCGAACTGCCGATGCCCGCGCGCGATGCCCACGGCGTCGTGCCGGTCAGCGACCTGCCGGCACCGCCGAAGGCCGAAGCGCCGGTGATCCTCGCCGATGCGGCGCCCTATCGCCACGCGCCGCGCATCGACGGCGAACGGCTGCGTCCGATGCAGCGCGAAGCGCTCGACATCGCGACCCGGATCGTTCCGCGCGCGATGGGCTTCGACTCGAAGAAGCCGTCGGGATGGGCGGTGCAACTCGGCGCCTATGACAGCCTGGCGATCGCGCAGGAAAAATGGGGCGTGCTCAAACGCCGCAACGCGATGCTGGGCCAGTTCCCCGCATCGAGCCACAGCGCGGTGGTCAAGGGACGTACCTTCCATCGCCTGACGGTCAACGGCCTTGCGAGCCGCGGCGACGCGACCGAGCTCTGCCGCCAGTTGAAGGCGCAGGGGCAGCAATGCTTCATCCGCCAGATGGGCGGCAGCGAAAGCATCCAGTGGGCGGCGAAGGCCAGCCCGGTGCGGATGGCGTCGCGCTGAGTTTTTCGGCACTCCGGGGGGAGTGAAACGGCAGGGGGCGCGGTGGAAAACCGCGCCCCTTCGCTTGCGGGGCCTTGCCGCCATGCCCAATCCGGTATAGAGCGACCGCCAATGTCCGGCCGCCCCGCGAGGGGCGGCCCTTATTATTTCCGCTTGGAGAAGAAGCGCCATGGCCCATGCCGATCCGACCCCGCTGATGCCGCACGCGACCGCCGCCTGGCTGGTCGACAACACCGGCCTGACCTTTGCCCAGATCGCCGAATATTGCGGCATCCACGTGCTGGAAGTGCAGGCGATCGCCGACGAGACCGCGGCGACCAAATATACCGGCCGCGACCCCGTCCGCGCCAACGAACTGTCGATGGAAGAGATCGAGAAGGGGCAGAAGGACCCCGGCTACCGGTTGAAGATGACGGTGCAGTCGCAGGACACGATCCGCCGCACGCGCGGCCCGCGCTACACCCCGGTCAGCAAGCGCCAGGACAAGCCCGACGGCATTGCCTGGATCCTCAAGAACCACCCCGAGGTGTCGGACGGCGCGATCGGCAAGCTGATCGGCACGACGCGCAACACGATCAACGCGATCCGCGAGCGCAGCCACTGGAACAGCGCGAACATCGTTCCCAAGGACCCGGTGACGCTCGGCCTCTGCTCGCAGCGCGAACTCGACGCGCTCGTCGCGAAGGCGGCGAAGAAAGCGGGGATCAAGGCGCCCGAAGACAACCGTCTCGAAGGCGACCGTGAGGCGCTGCTCGAGGAACTGCGCGCCGAACGCACCGCCGCCGCCGAAGCGCGCGCCGCGGAGGAAATCGACGAAGCCGGCGGCGAAGCCTGACGTCGGCGATGAAGTTTCCATCCTCGTCATTGCGGGGAGCCGAGGGGGACGCGGCAATCCGGAGCTGCGCAAACCGCTCTGGATTGCTTCCCCCGGATCAGGTCCGGGGTCGCAATGACGGGGAATAGGAACATGGCGAACGGCGAGGAAGACGATATTCCGGCGACCAGCGGCTCGCCCGATGCGTCGCTGACCCAGGACGATAATTTCACCGTCACCAGCCATGCGGGGCTCGCCTATCCGTGGGGCGACGCCGCGCCGGCCGCGGGCGAGACGATCCGCATCGCGAACGGCATCAGCTGGGCGCGCATCCCGATGCCGGGGTCGCTCGGCCACATCAACAGCTGGCTGCTCGACGACGCCGACGAGGATGGCGAGGGCGTCGCGGTGGTCGATACCGGCATCTGCCTGACGATGTGCTCGGACGCGTGGAAGGCGCTCTATGCCGGCGCGCTCGCGGACGTGCGCATCACGCGCGTCTTCGGCACTCACCTCCATCCCGACCATATCGGGCTCGCGGGCTGGATCGCGAAGAAGCGCGGGGTGAAGCTGTGGATGACGCGCGGCGAGATGCTGACCGCGCGCGCGATCATCGCCGATTCGAGCGATACCGCGCCCGAGGAACTGCTCGTCCAGTCGCGCGCCGCGGGCTGGGACGACGCGGCGATCGAGGCGCAGCGCACGCGCGGCTGGAACATGTTCCAGCGCATGATCTTTCCGCTGCCGCGCGGCTATATGCGGATCGAGGACGGCGACCGCATCGCCATGGGCGCGCACCAGTGGCGCGTCGTGACCGGATCGGGCCACAGCCCCGAACATGCCTGCCTGTGGAACGAGCGCGAGGGCATATTGGTGTCGGGCGACCAGGTGCTGCCGCGGATCAGTTCGAACGTGTCGGTCAACATCACCGAACCCGACGCCGATCCGCTCGGCGAATGGCTCGCGTCGATCGACAAGCTGCTGCGCGTGGTGCCGCCCGACGTGATCACCTGCCCGGCGCACGGCGAGCCGTTCAAGGGCCTGCACGTCCGCCTGACGGCGCTGCGCGACGAACATCGCATGCGGCTCTACAAGGTCGCGGAGGCGGTGTCCGAACGGCCGATGCGCGCGGTCGAAACCTTTCCGCTGCTGTTCAGCCGGCCGATCGGCGAGCATAATCTGGGCCTCGCGACCGGCGAGGCGCTCGCGCATCTCAAGCGGCTCGAGGTCGAAGGCCGGGTGCGCAAGGAAGATCGCGACGGCGTCTGGTGGTATCACGGCGTGGCGTGACGCGCTGATCCCGCGCGGAGACGCGAAAAGATAAGCGTCTCACACAATGATACGAAGGGGATGAGCTTATGTGCCGCTTCAACCTGAACGGGACAGGCGATAGGGCATTGCGCCTTCAATCTGCATCATCCTTTCTGCCGTTCGTGCTGAGCCTGTCGAAGCACCGTCCTTTTTTTCCGGCGTAAAAAGAAAGGACAGCCCTTCGACAAGCTCAGGGCAAACGATTCGGATTTTTAACGCACGATGCTCGAGCGGGATCCCGGATCAAGCCCGGGGTGACGAGGCAGGGAGAGTCACGCGCCGCTTTTCAACTGGTCGCCTTCGCCTTTCGCGGACGTGCGGCATCATTCCCCCGGCCGGTGCATTACCCAGCTGAAGGCCATCGCATTGAAGATGGTATAGAGGCCATAGAGCAGCAGCCCGGTGAACCAGTTGCGCGTCGTGATCGCCAGTGCGCCGACGAGCAGCAGGAATTCGAAGACATAGGTGACGTGCGGCCCCACCTTCTCGGCGAGCGGCCGCACCATCTGCCGCACCAGCGGATCGTCGCTTTCCATGAAGGCGCGATGCATGGCGAAATTGCCGACGCCGGCGCAGAAAATGGCGATGATCGCGATCAGCATGGGAATGCAGATGGGGCAGGCGGGGTGGAAATGCCAGCGGCTTTGCGTTTATGACCGCCTTGGATCGGGACGAAGCCCCTCGATCCGGCCGAAAATTCTCACCTCCCCGTGGCGAAGGTTCTGTTCGATGATGAAAATTGCGCGCTTGTCGGCTTTCACGGTGCTGATCGCATCGGGCGCCGCGCCTGTCTGCGCCCAGACGTCCGGATCGGCGGCGTCGCCCTTGTTCATCCCTGCCGGCTTGCCGGCCCTGGTTCCCGAAATCATACCCAAGCCGCTGCCCGATCCGATCCGCGCGATGATCGAGGCGGCGCTGGAAGGCGGCAAGAAAAGCGAGGTGGAGACGGTGGTGTCGCTCGCCAAGGCGACCAACCCGCGTTCGATCGGCGACATCGACGCGATCCTCGCCGCCTATGAGGCGCGGCGGAGCGGGGGGTTGCAGGCCGACCCCGACCCGGTGCGCGAGATGCTGGCTGCCGCGATGGCGAGCAAGAAGGACGGCGACGTCGAGGCGGTCGGCAAGCTCGCCAAGGCGACCAGCCCCCAGAAGGAGGGCGAGATCGACGCGCTGCTGACCGACTATCGCGCCCGCCGCGCCGCGGAAAAGAAAGCGGCGGCCGACGCGGCGCGCGCCAAGCTCGCGGCCGCGAAATTCTGGGAAAACTGGAAGGGCGAGGGACAGATCGGCGCCACCATCGCCACCGGCAACACGCGCTCGAAGGGGCTCAGCGCCGGGGTGGCGCTGGCGCGCAAGGGGATCGACTGGAACCACAAGTTCCGCGCCCAGGCCGATTATCAGCGCACCAACGGCCGAACCTCGGTCGAACGCTTCCTCGTCGAGGTGGAGCCGCAGTATCGCGTCAGCAACCGGGCCTTCGCCTACGGGCTCGGCCGCTGGGAACAGGATCGCATCCTCGGCTATGACACGCGCTGGAACCTGTCGGCCGGGCTCGGTTACAAGCTGGTCGACCGCAAGACGCTGTCGCTGAGCATGAAGGGCGGCCCGGCGTGGCGCGAGGTCGATTTCGTCAGCGGCCTTCGCGACAGCGAACTCACGGGGCTCGCGGGGCTCGATTTCGGCTGGCAGATGTCGCCGACGCTGCGCCTGACGCAGACCGCTTCGACGGTCGTCGGCAGCAATACCGTGACGACCAGCTCGCTCACCGCGCTCAACGCCAAGCTGACCGGCGCGCTATCGGCGCGCATCGCCTATTCGGCGGATATCGACACCCACCCGCCGGCCGGCGTCCGCGAAGTCGACACGCTGACCCGCTTCACCCTCGTCTATGGGTTTTGAGGCGAGGGGTCAGTCGAACACCGAAGTCCCGCCGATCCGGCTTCCGTCTTCGAGCAGGCCGGCGCCGGGGACATGGTTGAACTCGATGCGGATGCCGTCGGGGTCCTCGAACAGGATCGAATAATAGCCCGGGGCCCAGGGCTCCTCCTGCGGCTCGTGGACGATGACGATGTCGCCGCGATCCTTCAGGAAGCCGTGGAGGCGGTCGACCGCATCGCGGTCGCGCATCCGGAAGCAGGCGTGGTGCAGCCCCGGCGCGCTCTGGTCGAAGCGCCGGCCGGCATGTTCGGCGCTGCCGGCGCGGATCCCGATCGCGGTGCGCCCGCCGACGCCATAGAGCATCGCGTCGCTGTCGAGCACCAGCTTGAGTTCCAGATAGCGGATCAGGTCGCGCCAGAACGCCGTCGAGCGCGCGAAGTCGCCCGCGGTCAGGATGACGTGAGCGACACCGTTGAGGTCGGACATGGCGGCGGGCCTATCCGATCGCGGCGAGCGTGTAGAGGAACTCGGCATAGCCGATCGCGGCATCGACGATCCCGGCGACCTTGGGGTTGGTCGAATCGATCAGATAATATTCGTCCGGCGCATGCGCACCCGATCCGTGACCGATGCCGAAATGCCCGGCGGGGATCGACACCGGCGGCGCGGTGAAGGTCGCGCCTGGCCAGCTTCCCGCCAGCCGCGCATTGATGTTCGCCTGCACCCCCAATCGCTTGTAGGTCGCGAGTTCGGCGCGGATCAGCCTGCTGTTCTCGTCGGTCTCGGTCGGGTCGTAGCCGCCCGAAACATTCATCTCGACATCGCCGAATCCATGCTTGTCGAGGTGCGCGCGCAGCTTCTTCTCGGCCTCGGCGCGCGTCTGGTCGGGGACGAGGCGCAGGTCCAGCTTGGCGACTGCGCGCCCCGGCAGGATCGTCTTGCCGCCCGGCCCGGTATAACCCGCGACCAGCCCCTCGATATTGACCGTCGGCTCCTGCGCAAGGCGGATCAGCGCATCCTCATAAGGCAGGTCGTCGATCCAGTGCTGAACGCCGAGCATCTGCTTCTGCTGCGCTTCGTCGAGATGCTTCGCCGCTTCGCGGATCAGCGATTTCTCGCGTTCGGTGAGCGGACGGACATTCTCGAACCACCCTTCGATCGCCGGGGTGTTGCCGTCGGGCGTGACGAGGGTGTTGAGCGCCGCGACCAGCCGCCATGCCGGCGAATCGACCATCGCCTTCAGGCTCGAATGCACGTCGCCCTTCGGCCCGCGCCCCCATTTTTCGCCGCTCGCGACCAGTTCGAGTTCGATCACCCCCTTCGACCCCAGATTGACCGCGACATTGCCGTTCCGGTCCTGCCAGCTCGCCGGGATGAAGATGCCGTCGCATTTGCGCAGCGCAGCGAGGATGTTGGGCCGGGTCGCGATCTGGCGGAAATGCGGCGAGCCGATCTCCTCCTCGCCTTCGCAGACGAGGACGATATTGACCGGCAGCTTCGCCTTGGCGGCGCGGATCGCGTGGAGCGCGGCGAGGAAGGTCGCCTCCGGCCCCTTCTGGTTCGTGGCGCCGCGCCCGACCATCGACAGGCCGAAACCCGGCTTGTCGACCAACTTGCCCTCGAGCGGCGGCGAGGTCCATTCGGCGGGGTCGAACTGCTTGACGTCGTACATGAAATAGATGCCGAGCGTACGCGGCGCGCCGACGTCGATGGTGCCGAACACGCCGGGCTGGCCGTCGGTCGGGACGATCTCGACATTGGTGAAGCCTGCGTCCTTCGCCAGCTCGGCCATATAGGCCGCGCCTTCCGGCATGTTGCGGTTCTCGGCCGCGATCGAGGGCAGGGCGATCCACTCGCGCAGCCGCTGGACCGACGCTTCCTTGCCCGCCTCGGCCGCCTTGCGGATCGCCGCCATCGGGCCGTCGGCGGCGAGCATCGGCAGCGGCCGCATCAGCATCGCCCCCGCGCCGAGCATCGCGGTGCCGCGAATCAGCTCGCGACGATTCCATCCTTCGGTGGCGTGAAAATCCATGATGCGTCCCCTGCTTTCCGTTGCAGGGCGGAGTGTTGGGCAAATCGGCTTGCATGGCAAGGCCGCGCGCTCCCGCGCTTCGACCGCGTCATTCGCTTTCAGCGATCCTGTTGGCGGCGACGTCGGGAAGCAGCGTCTCGAACCGCGATAGCGCCTCCGCGCCCAGCGCCCCGATCGCATCGACCAGCGTCAGGATGTCGGGGCGGCTCTCCCCGGCGCGGACCGCCAGATAATGCCCGCGCGCGCTCTGCATCATCGGGACCGGCAGGGCGCGCAGGCTCCCGTCATGGAGGGCATCCGCCGCCATCGGGACCCGCAGCAGGATGACGCCGAACCCCTGGCGCGCCGCCTCGACCGCCACGTCATGGTCCAGAAACTGCCGTCTGGGGCCCATGGCGGCCTGCGGCGCGCCGACCAGTCGGCTCCATCTCCGCCAGTCGGCGCCGTCGCCGTCGATCAGCAGCGGTTGCTGCATCAGGTCGCGGGCAGCGATGCCCGTCAGTTCGGCCGCCAGATCGGGCGCGGCGGCCGGAACCACAAGGTCGGGAAAGAGCGGATGGACATCGACGCCGGGCCAGGACCCCAGCCCGTACCGCACGGCGATATCCATGTCGCGGGCCTCGACCTGCGCCAGGCGATATTCGGGAAGCAGCTCGACATGCCGGCCGGGGACGACGGCTTCCAGATGCCGCAGGCGCGGCATCAGCCACAGCCGCACCATCGACGGCAGCGCGGAAATGCGCAGCGCGCCCCGGTCGCGGCGGCTGATCAATTCGGATCGCAGCGCCTCGATCGCGGCCAGCGACCGTTCGGCACGACGCAGGAATATCGTTCCCTGCGCGGTGGGAACGACCCCCCGGCCCCGCCGCTCGAAAACCGGTGCGCCGAGCCATTGTTCGAGCGACTGGATCCGGCGGCTGACGGCGCCGTGGGTCAGTCCGAGCCGTTCGGCGGCGGCGGCCATCGACCCCGTTCGGGCGGCCTCGATCGCGGCGATGAGCGCTTCGGAAGAGGGGATGTTGAGCAAGGATCGGTCCGGCACGAAAGGAAGGATATGTGATTTTCACGCAAGGGAGCATGGCGATCGGCGATCTGGCTCGTCGAGCCTCCCTGCCATAGCAGCTTCGCGATTGCAGGAGAAATGCCATGTTCCAGCCGACGGGGCTCACGCCCGTGTCCTTCGAAAGTTGCGAAGCCATCGCCATCGGTCCGGGCTGCACCCGTCGCGACCTGCCGTCGCGTCCCGGCGTGCGTGTCTGGATCGTCGAAATGGCCCCGGGTAGCGAATGGCCGCGCGTCGACCGTCATGGGGAAGGCGGCGAGGATGTCTTCGTCCTCGACGGCGAAGTCATCGAAGGCGCCAAGCGATTCGGCGTCGGCACCTATCTTCATTTCGATCCCGACAGCCGGCATCGACCCCGAACCGAAACGGGCGTCCGCCTGATCGGATTCAACCTCCTGTGACGCGGCTTCTTTTCCACGCGGGCGGTGCGAGCCGCAGGCAAGTGCTCGGCGGCGGCATCGCGGCGGCGGCAGTCGCGCTGGTGAGCGGCAAAGCGGCGCGCGCCGGGGCGGCGCCGACGCTGCGAATCCGCCGTCTGGCGTGGGCGGGCATCCGTCTCCAGCTTCCGAAGGCGACGCTGTTCGTCGATCCGCTGATCGACCCCGCGGTCTGGGGTTCCGCGCTGCCCGACGAACTGATCGGCGTCGACGATGCGGTCGGCGACAGCGTCGTTCTCGTCACCCATCGCCATTCGGACCATGCCGACCCGGCCGCCATCGCCGCCGCCCTCGCTCATGGCGGCACGCTCGCCTATGCCACCGGCACGCCGCCTTTCGACGGCCTGCCCGATCATGTGCGCCAGCGGCCCTGTCCCCTGTGGGAACCGCAGTTGCTGGGCGATTTCACCGCGACGCCGGTCCCGGCCTCCGACGGCTATGGCGATCTGCAGGTGTCGTGGGTCGTTTCAGGCGGCGGCCGCCGGATATTCCACGGCGGTGACACGATGATGCACGGCGGCTGGTGGCGCGTGGGACGGCAGTTCGGCCGGTTCGACGCCGCGTTCCTGCCGGTGAACGGCGCGGCCTTTTCCTTTCGGCAGCCGGCGACCGACGAGCCTGCGGTCCTGACGCCGAAACAGGCGATCGCCGCGGCCACCATTCTAGGCGCGGAGCGGATCGTTCCGATCCATTACGGCATCGCCGGTGCCGAAGGCTATGCCGAGATGCCCGACCTTCTCGACTCGCTGCGCGGCGCCAGCAAGCGCGGCGGACCGCGCGTGGCGATCCTGAAACCGGGCGAATGGCTCGACTGGCAAGGCTGAGCGCCGCTACGGGCGCGGGAGGGGCTGCTGCCCTAGGCCTTTTCCAGCAATCGCTCGTCCTTGATCCGCTTCTGCCACACCAGCGGCGCGTTGACGTGGACGTTCTGGCCCTCGCTGTCGACCGCGACGGTGACGGGGAAATCCTTGACCTCGAATTCGTAGATCGCCTCCATGCCGAGGTCGCCGAAGCCGACGACCTTGCTGCCCTTGATCGCGCGCGAAACGAGATAGGCGGCGCCGCCGACCGCCATCAGATAGGCGCTCCTGTGCTTCGCGATCGCATTCGTCGCGGCGGGGCCGCGCTCGGCCTTGCCGACGCAGGCGAGCAGGCCCTGTTCGAGCATCATGTCCATGAACTTGTCCATGCGCGTCGCGGTCGTCGGGCCGGCGGGGCCGACGATCTCTTCGCCGACCGGATCGACCGGGCCGACATAATAGATGACGCGGCCCTTGAACTCGACCGGCAGTTCCTCGCCCTTCGCCAGCATATCGGCGATGCGCTTGTGGGCGGCATCGCGGCCGGTGAGCATCTTGCCATTGAGCAGGATGCGGTCGCCCTGCTTCCAGCTCGCGACGACTTCGGGCGTCAGCGTGTCGAGGTCGACGCGCTTCGCCGCGCTGTCGGGCGCCCAATCGATCTGCGGATAATCGGCGAGCACCGGCGGTTCGAGGAAGGCCGGGCCGCTGCCGTCGAGCGTCACATGCGCGTGGCGCGTCGCGGCGCAATTGGGGATCATCGCGATCGGTTTCGATGCTGCGTGGGTCGGCCAGTCCCTGATCTTGACGTCGAGCACGGTGGCGAGGCCGCCGAGTCCCTGCGCGCCGATACCGAGCGCATTGACCTTTTCATACAGCTCGACGCGCAGCTCCTCGATCGGCGACGACGGCCCGCGTGCGAGCAGTTCGGTCATGTCGATCGGGTCCATCAGCGACTGTTTGGCGAGCAGCATCGCCTTTTCGGCGGTGCCGCCGATCCCGATGCCCAGCATGCCGGGCGGGCACCAGCCGGCGCCCATCTGCGGCACCATGTCGAGCACCCAGTCGACGATCGAGTCGCTGGGGTTCAGCATCTTGAACTTCGACTTGTTCTCGCTGCCGCCGCCCTTCGCCGCGACGTCGATGTGGACCTTGTCGCCCGGCACCATCTCGACGTTCAGGACCGACGGCGTGTTGTCCTTGGTGTTGACGCGGCTGAACGCCGGGTCGGCGAGGATCGAGGCGCGCAGCTTGTTGTCGGGATGCAGATAGGCGCGGCGCACCCCCTCATCGACCACCTGCTGCAGGCTGCGTGGGGACTCGAGACGGCAGTCCATGCCCCATTTGATGAACACGGTGACGATGCCGGTGTCCTGGCAGATCGGTCGATGCCCCTCGGCGCACATCCGGCTGTTCGACAGAATCTGCGCCATCGCGTCCTTGGCGGCCGGCGACACCTCGCGCTGATAAGCCGCGCCGAGCGCGCGGATATAGTCCATCGGGTGGAAATAGCTGATGTACTGGAGCGCGTCGGCGATCGTCTCGATCAGGTCGTCCTCGCGGATGATCACGGTGTTCATTCGGTGCAGCCTTCTTGTCCGTGTTTCGGATTCGCGGTCTCCCTAAGGCGCGATCGGCCGGAATTGCAACATGCGTGTCCCCGCGAAGGAGGGACACGGAGCGTCGGGAAGCTCTCCGGGCGGGGGCGTATATCGGCTTTGCGGTATTCCCCGTCACCCCGGATCAAGTCGGCATATATTTGCTGCAGGCAAGTAAGGAGTTGTTCCCCGGCGAAAGCCGGGGTCCAGATGGCACAGCACTACTCCGCGTAGACCCCGGCTTTCGCCGGGGAGCGGTTACTTGTCGAAAAGGGATAATCGCCGATCAAGCCGGGGGTGACGGCGCAAGCGGTCTGCGCCCGATCAGCGTCCCGTCACTGGCACTCGGCGCACTTGCCGCGCACCTCGATTACCGGGCGTTCGGCGGCGAAGCCCGTCGCCTCCGCGGCGGCGCGCACTTCGTCCGACAGCCGGTCGTTGTCGACGTGCACCGCGGCGCCGCACTGGTCGCAGATCAGGAAGATGCAATCGTGCAGGCAGCCGGGATGGCTGTTCGCGACGAAGGCGTTGGCGCTTTCGACGCGGCGGACGAGGTTGTTGGCGACGAACAGGTCGAGGATGCGATAGACGCTGTTCGGTGCCACCCGGCGCCCACGCTTCTGCGAGACGATGTCGGCGATTTCATAGGCGCTCGCGGGCTTGCCGATTTCGGCGACCGCATCGAAGATCTGCGCGCGCATGTCGGTCCACGCCTCGCCCGCCTTTTCGAGCGCGTCGCGGGCCGCCTGCGCGAGCGGAACGCCGCTCGCCTCGATATGCGCGTGATCATGCTTGCCCATCGCTTGTCCTCGGCGCGCGGCCTCGGTCCGCCGCGCCTTTGCAATGTAGGCCTTTAGGGGAGAGGTCGCAAGCCGTGGGCGGCGTCAGTGGGTCGCGCGGCGGTTGAGGTCGTGGCCGAGCGCGACGATCGCGACGCCCGCCATCGTCGCCAGTATCTCGCTGCCGTCGTGCGGCCGCGAAAGCGCGCCCGCCATCATGCCGAGCCCGAAGCTGCCCACCGCGAACGGCATCATATAACCGTGGCTGAGCACCCCGGCGACGAGCGTGACCAGCGCGAAGCCGATCGCGACGATCAGCCCGATTTCGTGGAACAGATGATTCTCGAGTACCCCGCTGACCGAGGCGATCGAAGCGAAGACGATGGTGCTCGCCAGACAATGGACGAGACAGAGCCCCGACAGGCCCATCGCCAACTGGTCGCCCGAAAGCGAGGTCAACGGCCGCGAATCGCGCGCAGCCCGAACGATGGCGCCGAGGCGCATCAGCAGGGGGGCATGGCTGGCGACGTCCGTCACCCGATTCTCCGTTGGTCAAGCGTGCAGCGGGGATATGGCATAACATGAAGGAGGTTACAACATAACATTGCAGGGCGCCCGTCGCGCAGTCCGTGAACGCCGCCGTCCCTCATCGTTCGTCATGCCGAAACAAGCCCAGCATGACGGAGGTGCAAAACAGGTGCTGATCCTCCCCGCGCCACGGCACCTCGGCCGCGTTTCACCCCATGGCCTCGGCGCGCAGCGCCTTCCTGTCGAGCTTGCCAATCATCGTCTTGGGCAGGCTCTCGCGCACCTCGACCGCGCTTACCCGCTCATGCTTGCCGAGCTGGGGGTTGAGCCAGGCGGCGAGCGCGTCGCCCGATGCCTCATATCCGTCCTCCAGCGTCACGAACGCCTTGGGCACCTCGCCGCGATAGGCGTCGGGCACCCCGAGCACGATCGCCTCCTTGACTGCGGGATGCTGATAGAGCTTGTGCTCGATCTCGCTGGGATAAACCTTGAAGCCGCCGACCGCGATCATGTCCTTCAGCCGGTCGACGATGCGGATATAGCCGTCGGCGTCGATCGTCGCGACGTCGCCGGTGCGCAGCCAGCCGTCGGCCGTGAAGCTGTCCTTGTCGGCGTCGGGCCGGTTCCAGTAGCCGCGCATGATCTGCGGCCCCTTGACCGCGAGTTCGCCCGGCTCGTCCGCAGGGGCGTCGCGCGTCGGGTCCTCCTTGTCGAGCAGGCGGATGTGCGTCGCGGGGATCGGCTGACCGATGGTGCCGGCCTTGACCGGGCCTTCATAGGGGTTGGTCGAGACGACGCCGGAGCTTTCGGTGAGGCCATAGCCTTCGACCAGCGACGCGCCGGTCGCGGCGACGAACTTGTCCCGGAGTTCGGCCGGCATCGGCGCGCCGCCGGAGATGCAGACGCGCAACGATGAAAAGTCGGTCTTCGTCAGGTCGGGATGGTCGAGCAGCGCCTGGTACATCGTCGGCACGCCGGGCAGCGCGGTCGCTTTCGTCCGCGTGATCGCCTGCAACGTCTGCTTGGCGTCGAAGCGCGGCAGCATCGCGATCATCCCGCCGTTGAGTACAGTGCGGTTCAGCACTGCGGTGTTGGCGAAGACATGGAAGAAGGGCAGCACGCCCAGAATGCGGTCGTCGGCGTCGCGGTCGGGGTCGATGCTGTTCACCTGCCGCGCGTTGGCGGTCAAATTCTGGTGCGTCAGCATCGCGCCCTTGGGCGTGCCGGTGGTGCCGCCGGTATATTGGATCAGCGCGATATCCTGTTCGGGGTCGATCGTCGCCGGGTCGGCGCGCCCGTCGTTGTCGACGAGGGCGGAAAAGCGGATCACGCGCGGGTCGTCCGGCAGCGGCGCGGTCTCCCGCCGCCGGAACAGCCGATAGAGCACCGACTTGGCGGCGGGCAGCCCGCCCGCCACCGATCCGACGACCAGTCGCTTGAGGCTCGATCCGTCGAGCACCGCGAGCGCGGTCGGCAGCAGCGCCGCAGCGCTGACGGTGAACAGCGTGTCGGTCGCCGAATCCTCGACCTGCGCTTCCAGTTCGGCGACGGTGTAGAGCGGGGAGAAATTGACCACCGTCGCGCCCGCCGCGAGCGCGCCGTAATAGGCAGCGACATAGTGCGGGACATTGGGCAGGAACAGGCCGACGCGGCTGCCCTTGCCGATCCCGCGCTGTTGCAGGCCGCGCGCGACGCGGGCGACGCCGCGCGCCACCTCGGCATAGCTGAACCGGCGCCCCATGAAATCGAGCATCGGCGCATCGCCCCTGCGCGCGACGCTTTCGGCGAGCATCGCGGGCAGCGAAAGCGGCGGAAAGCTCTGGTTCCAGTCGGTCGGGTGACGATAGGCTTGCGACCAGTCAAAGGGGGTATTCATCGGGCCGCGTCATCCTCTCTCTCGCCGGTTACTGACATTGCTTTAAGCAGCAAAGACGCGCCATCGCAATCTTGCGGCGCGGCGGCGCGGCGGCTAGGCAGGAGCATCGCCATCGTCAGAGGATCGTCATGCCGCACCCGTCGTCGCATCTCGCCGCGCTGATCGCCGCTATCGGCCTCGCCGCGGCCACGCCGGCCGCCGCCAAGGACAAGGCGCCGCCGCCGCGCCCAGCGCAGATCGATGCGCTGTTCGGCTGCCGGGCGATAGCCGATCCGACCGAGCGACTGGCCTGTTTCGACCGCGAGGTCAGCGGGCTCGCCGCCGCCGACGCCAACCGCGACATCACCTTCGCCGACAAGGCGACGATGAAGGAGACGCGGCGCGGCCTGTTCGGTTTTCACCTTCCGGCGCTGGGCGGCATCTTCGGCGGCGACGAGGATCAGATCAAGGAAATCGAAACGACGATCCGATCGGTCAGCGTCGACCGATCGGGCAAATATACGCTGGTGATGGACGACGATGCCGTGTGGACGCAGATCGATACCGCCAGCCTGGGCCGCGATCCCAAGCCGGGACAGAAGGTGAAGATCAAGGCCGCGTCGATGGGCAGCTATTTCGCCACCGTCAACGGCGGCCGCATGATCCGTATGAAACGCGACCGCTGATCGCGCCGACGGGTCGCGACGGCAGGTTGACGGCAATGGCGGCGATTTCCGTGCCGGACATTCCGGTGCCGTCTGCGGGCTGCGCGCCCTTCGTGCTGCTCGACGATGCGCGCGTCGCGGGTGCAGCGGCGGCGCGATTGTTCCGCGATCCGGTCGACCTGCTCGTCGTGCACCGGGCGGAGGCGGTTCCGGCACTGCTCGACGCGCTCGACGACGCGCGGGCGCGCGGTTTGTTCGCGGCGGGTTATCTCGCTTATGAGGCCGGGCGCGGACTGGCGCCGGCGTGGCGCGGCGCGGTGGGCGAAACCGCCGGCGACCGGCCGCTCGGCTGGTTCGGGCTTTTCGAGCGGGTCGAGCGGATCGACGCCGACGCGGTGCCGGCGCTGCTTCCCGATCCCGGCGCCAGCTGGGTCGGTCCGCCCGTGCCGCGGCTGTCGCGCGAAGCCTATCTGGCCGCGGCCCGGCGCGTGCTCGACTTCATCCGTGCCGGCGACATCTATCAGGCCAATCTGACCTTTCGCGCCGACGTGCCGGTGCACGGCAACCCGCTCGCCGCATACGCCCGGCTGCGCCGCTCTGCGCGCGCCGGCTATGGCGGTTTCGTCTGGACCGGCGAGCAGGCGATCGCGTCGCTGTCGCCCGAACTGTTCTTCGCGCTGCGCGGCGGGCAGGTGATGGCGCGTCCGATGAAGGGCACGGCCGCGCGCCGCCCCGATGCGGACGCCGACGCGCGCGCGCGCCGCGACCTAGCGGAGGATCCGAAGCAGCGCGCCGAAAATCTGATGATCGTCGATCTGATCCGCAACGACCTGTCGCGCGTCGCCGCGCCGGGATCGGTCGCGGTGCCCGACCTGTTCCGGGTCGAAAGCTTTCCGACGATCCACCAGCTCGTCTCCGACGTCGCCGCGCGGCTGCCCGACGGTGTCGGCGCGACCGACGTGCTGCGCGCGGCCTTTCCCTGCGGGTCGATCACCGGCGCGCCGAAGGTTCGGGCGATGGAGATCATCGACGCGCTGGAAAGCGACGCGCGCGGGGTCTATACCGGGTCGCTCGGCTTCATCGAGCCTGGCGGCGATGCCGCCTTCAACGTCGCGATCCGCACGCTGGTCTTTCCGCCCGCGGACGGGTTGCGCGCGGGCGCCATGTGCGCCACGCTGGGGCTGGGATCGGGAATCGTCGCCGACAGTCGCGCGCCGGAGGAGTGGCGCGAATGTCTGGCCAAGGGGGAATTTGTGGCCGCAGCGGGGGACAGTTTCGATCTTCTGGAAACCATGCAGTTCGATCCGGTCGACGGCGTCCAGCGGCTCGAGGGGCACCTCGCGCGGCTGAAGGCGAGCGCCGAGGCGCTGGGGTTCCGCTTCGACCGGCACGGCGCGCGCAACAGCCTGCAATCGGCGACCTTTCGCCTGCGCCACGCGGCGCGGGTGCGGATGCGCCTCGCGGTGTCGGGCGCGCTCGCGATCGAGGTGACGTCGCTGCCTCGACTCGCCGAACTGCCGGTGCCGGTCGCGCTGCGGCCCGCGCCGCTGGCGGCGGACGATTTCCGCCTCGCGCACAAGACCAGCCTTCGCGCGCCCTATGACGAGGCGCGCCGCGACAGCGGCGCGGCCGAGGTGGTGTTCGTCGACGAACCCGGTTTCGTCACCGAGGGGAGCTGGAGCAACGTCTTCGTCGAGCGCGACGGCGTGCTGCTGACGCCGCCGCTGGCGCTCGGGCTGCTCCCCGGGGTGCTGCGCGCCGAGCTGATCGAAAAAGGGCGGGCGGTCGAATCGCACCTGCGCGCCGCCGACCTCGAAGGCGGCTTTTTCCTCGGCAATTCGCTGCGCGGGCTGGTCCCGGCGCGGCTGGCCGCGGCGGCGGATCGTCGATAGCCGCGGCTTCGCCCGGCATAGGGAAATTATCCGGCTCCCGGCTTGCGCATTGCGGGCGAAGGCTTTAGGCGCGGCCCCGCGCATTTCCTGTTCCTTCGCCCTGTTTCCCGCGCTGTTCGAGGACGTGTTTTCATGACGCTGAAGCCGCATCTTTCCGCCGCCCTGGGCCGCATCCAGCCTTCGGCCACGCTCGCGATGACCGCGCGCGTGACCCGGCTGAAAGCCGAGGGTGTCGACGTGATCGGCCTGTCGGCGGGCGAGCCCGATTTCGACACGCCCGACTTCGTCAAGGAGGCGGCGATCGCCGCGATCCGGGCGGGCCAGACCAAATATACGCTGGTCGACGGCACCGTCGCGCTCAAGGAGGCGATCCGCGGCAAGTTCCGCCGCGACAACGGCCTCGACTATGGGCTCGACCAGATCACGGTCAACGTCGGCGGCAAGCATACGCTGTTCAACGCGCTCGTCGCGACGGTCGATGCGGGCGACGAGGTGGTGATCCCCGCGCCTTACTGGGTCAGCTATCCCGACATCGTCGCCTTCGCCGGCGGCACGCCGGTGTTCATCGCGGCGTCGGCGGCGCAGCATTACAAGATCACCCCCGCGCAGCTCGATCAGGCGATCACGCCGAAGACGCGCTGGGTCATCTTCAACTCGCCGTCGAACCCGTCGGGCGCCGCCTATTCGCCCGAGGAACTCGACGCGATCGGCGAGGTGATCCGCCGCCACCCGCAGGTGATGGTGATGTGCGACGACATGTACGAGCATGTCTGGTACGCCGATTTCGCCTTCTCGACGCTGGCGCAGCGCTGCCCCGACCTGATCGACCGCATCCTGACCGTCAACGGCTGTTCGAAGGCCTATGCGATGACCGGCTGGCGCATCGGGTTCGCGGGCGGTCCCGCCTGGCTGGTCAAGGCGATCGGCAAGCTGCAGTCGCAATCGACGTCGAACCCCTGTTCGATCGCGCAGGCGGCGGCAACGGCAGCGCTCGGCGGGCCGCAGCAGTTCCTCGACGACCGCAACGCCGCCTTCCGCAAGCGCCGCGACATGGTGGTCGCGATGCTCAACGACGCGCCGGGGCTGAACTGCCCGGTCCCCGACGGCGCCTTCTATGTCTATCCCGACGCGAGCGGCTGCATCGGCAAGAAGACGCCCTCGGGCCATGTGATCGACAGCGACGAGGCGCTGATCGACTATTTCCTCGACAGCGCGCGCGTTGCGGCGGTGCATGGCGGCGCGTTCGGCCTGTCACCGGCGTTCCGCGTCTCCTATGCGACGTCGGAGGCGGTGCTCAAGGAGGCGTGCGTCCGCATCCAGCAGGCCTGCGCCGCGCTGAGCTGACCCGCGCCGCGCCGGCGCACTCGGCCGTGAACCGCGGACGAATGGCCGGTTCACGCCTTGCTAACCTTGTCGCGCTAGGGTGACGCCCGTCACTGCACGGCTGGCCGGGGGCGCACCATAACGTCGGTGAAACAACGAAGAACAGACCGACGACGAAACAAGACAAAGAGGCTCCCATGATTTCGATTCTCCGCTCCGACTGGTTCCTGAAGCTGATGGCCGGATTCACGGTCGGCGGGCTTTACGTGATGTTCCAGCAACCGGCGCTGGCCTTCGCGCTCTGACGCCGCGCCGCCGCACCCCTGCGGCACTGGAATTGGTCCCGCCGCTCTTGTGCGGGCGATCCCCACTCCCCAGATCGGACGGGTTCCGCCGCTTGTCGCGGCAGACGAATCGTTCGTCGCAAATCGCTGGCCAGTCCGGCGCCCGTGCGGGACGAACGGTCCCGGCCAACGGGTCGGGACGATAGAGGGTCGCAGTCGCGGGGTTTGAATGAAGGTTCAGTTTTCGGGCAGGTCGCTGCTCGGCATGACAATCGGCTCGGTCCTGCTTGCCGGATGCGTGAGCAGCACCGCGCTGGTGCCGCCGCCGCGTCAGCAGCCGGCCGCGCACGGCGAAGCGGGCGCCGTCACCGTCCCGATCGGTCCGCCGGTCCGCCCGTCGACCGCGCCGCCGCCGCCGCGCGGCACGCTCGATCCCGGTTTCCGCCGCCCGCCGCCCGGTCTCGACGATCGCATCGCCTCGCTGTGGCGTGCCTTTCCCGGCAAGACGGGGATTGCGATCCAGCGCGTCGACGGCGAATGGGCGCTGGCGCAGCGCGGCGGCGACCTGTTCCCGCAACAGAGCGTGTCGAAGCTGTGGGTGGCGCTGACGGTGCTCGATGCGGTCGACGCCGGCCGGATCAGCCTCGACCAGATGGTCCGCATCGGGCCCGAGGACCTGACCCTGTTCCATCAGCCGCTCGCCGCGCGCGTCCGCGCCGAGGGGGCGGTGACGATGAGCGTGCGCGATCTCATCGAAACCGCGATCACGCACAGCGACAATACCGCGAACGATAGCCTGCTGCGCACCGTCGGCGGGCCGAAGGCGGTGCGCGCCTTCATCGCCGACAAGGGGCTGGGCGCGATCCGCTTCGGCCCCGGCGAACGGCTGTTGCAGAGCGCGACCGCCGGGCTGAGCTGGCAGCAGAGCTATTCGGTCGGCCGCAATTTCCAGGCCGCGCGCTCGGCGCTGCCGGCCGCGAAGCGCCGGACGGCGATGGACAATTATCTGGCCGACCCGATCGACGGCGCCAGCCCCGCCGCGATCGCCAGCGCGCTGACGCGGCTCGCGCGCGGGACCTTGCTGTCGCCGGCCTCGACCGAATATCTGCTCGGCGTGATGAGCCGCACCCGCAGCGGCCCGAAACGGTTGAAGGCGGGGTTGCCGGACGGCTGGCAGTTCCTGCACAAGACGGGGACTGGGCAGGACCTGAACGGCATGACCGCCGGTTACAACGACATCGGCATCGCGACGGCCCCCGACGGCACGCGCTATGCGATCGTCGTGATGTTGGGCAACACCACCGCATCGATCCCCGCGCGCATGGCGCTGATGCAGGCGGTGTCGGGCGCCGTCGCCGAATTCCACGGACGATAGCTCCGCTCGATACGAGCGGGGGACGGACCGGACAGGCGCACGATGCCGGGGGGGGCGTGCGAATAGCGTTTGGGCGGCGGGAATTTTCGACTATGGGCCGCGCATGAAAAGCTGCTCCGTCCTTCCCCTTCTCGTCCTGTCGCTGGCGCTCGCGGGCTGCGCGACGCCCGAGACGCGGCTGCGCACCGGGCTGCGCGACGCGGGTCTGTCGCAGGCGATGGCGATGTGCATGGCCGACCGCATGGTCGACCGGCTGTCGCTGGTCCAGCTTCGCCGCCTGTCCGCCCTCGGCAGCCTCCGCGACAAGCGCGTGACCGACCTGTCGCTCGACCAGTTCCTGCACAAGGTGCGCGCGCTGAAGGATGCCGAGATACTGGCGGTGACGACCAGCTCGGCGGCGGTCTGCGCGCTGCGCTGACGACCCGGCCCGCTTTCGGTGCGCCAAGAATTTCTGGACGTGGCAGGGGTAGCCTTGCCGCGCAACTTGTGCTTATGCGGCCGCGATCATCTCCTCTTCCAGAGTCGAAAGGGCCGGCAGATCCCATGAACATCCACGAATATCAGGCAAAAGAGCTGCTCGCGAAATTTGGTGTCGCGGTTCCCGCGGGCATCCCCGCGATGAGCGTCGAAGAAGCCGTCGCGGCGGCGAAGCAGCTTCCGGGGCCGCTCTATGTCGTGAAGGCGCAGATTCATGCCGGCGGACGCGGCAAGGGCAAGTTCAAGGAACTCGGCCCCGACGCGAAGGGCGGCGTTCGTCTCGCCAAGACGATCGAAGAGGTCGAGGCGCATGCCAGGGACATGCTCGGCAACACGCTCGTCACTGTCCAGACGGGCGAGGCGGGCAAGCAGGTCAACCGCCTCTACATCACCGACGGCGTCGATATCGGCAAGGAATTCTACCTCGCGCTGCTCGTCGATCGCGCGACCAGCCGCATCGCGGTCGTCGCCTCGACCGAGGGCGGCATGGATATCGAGGAAGTCGCCCATTCGGCCCCCGAGAAAATCCACACCATCACCATCGACCCCGCCACCGGGCTGATGCCGCACCACGGCCGCGCGGTCGCCAAGGCGCTGAACCTGACCGGCGACCTCGCCAAGCAGGCGGCGAAGATTCTTGAAGGCCTCTATGCGGCCTTCCTCGGCACCGACGCTTCGCAGATCGAGATCAACCCGCTCGCCATCTGCCCGACCGCCGATGGCGACAAGCTCTATGTCCTCGATGCCAAGGTCGGCTTCGATTCGAACGCGATGTTCCGCCACAAGGACCTCGCCGAGCTGCGCGACCTGACCGAGGAAGACCCGGCCGAGGTCGAGGCGAGCGAATATGACCTCGCCTACATCAAGCTCGACGGCAACATCGGCTGCATGGTCAACGGCGCCGGGCTCGCGATGGCGACGATGGACATCATCAAGCTCAACGGCGCTTTCCCGGCCAACTTCCTCGACGTCGGCGGCGGCGCCAGCAAGGAAAAGGTGACCGCGGCGTTCAAGATCATCCTCAAGGACCCGGCGGTGCAGGGCATCCTCGTCAACATCTTCGGCGGCATCATGAAGTGCGACATCATCGCCGACGGCATCGTCGCCGCGGCGAAGGAAGTGAATCTTTCCGTTCCCCTCGTCGTCCGCCTCGAAGGCACGAACGTCGAGAAGGGCAAGGAAATCCTTGCGACCAGCGGCCTGCCGATCGTTCCCGCGAACGACCTGGGCGACGCGGCGAAGAAGATCGTCGCCGAGGTCGCCAAGGCGGCGTGACGCCGAAATCCTCTCCCCTTGGGGGAGAGGATAGGGAGACTTGGTCCGTCAGGACCTAGTCGGACTTGGAGAGGGTCCGCGAGCTTTCATGCCCTCACCCAGCTACGACTAGGCAGCAAGCTGCCAAGTCTGCGCAACCCTCTCCCCCAAGGGGAGAGGGGAAGACATTGACGTTTACGTAAACGCCAATTATGGCGCGGTGCACAATTTTTGAGAGGAGCTGGAAAGCGATGAAGATCCTCGTCCCCGTGAAGCGGGTGCTCGATTACAACGTGAAGCCGCGGGTGAAGGCCGACGGCACGGGCGTTGACCTGGCGAATGTGAAGATGTCGATGAACCCGTTCGACGAGATCGGGGTCGAGGAAGCGATCCGCCTCAAGGAAAAGGGCGTCGCGACCGAGATCATCGCCGTCAGCGTCGGCCCGGCGAAGGCGCAGGAAACGCTGCGCACCGCGCTCGCGATGGGCGCCGACCGCGCGATCCTGGTGCAGACCGACGACGAGGTCGAACCGCTCGCGCTCGCCAAGATTTTCAAGGCGATCGCCGATGCCGAACAGCCGGGTCTCGTGATCCTCGGCAAGCAGGCGATCGACGGCGACAACAACCAGACCGGGCAGATGCTCGCCGCGCTCACCGGCTGGGCGCAGGGCACCTTTGCCAGCGCGGTCAACGTCGAGGGCGATCATGTCAGCGTGACGCGCGAAGTCGACGGCGGTCTCGAGACGGTGAAGCTGAAGCTCCCCGCGATCGTCACCACCGACCTTCGTCTGAACGAGCCGCGCTATGCGTCGCTGCCGAACATCATGAAGGCGAAGTCGAAGCCGCTCGATACCAAGTCGCCCGCCGATTACGGCGTCGACACCGCGCCGCGCGTCAAGACGGTCAAGGTCTCCGAACCGCCCGTCCGCTCGGCCGGCGTCAAGGTCGCCGACGTCGACGAACTGGTCGCCAAGCTCAAGGCCATGGGCGTCCACAGCTAACACCCACGGATCAGAAGGAACGCAAGAGATGAAAACTCTGGTTTGGGTCGAACATGACGGTTCGTCGGTCAAGGACGCCACGCTCGCGGCCGTGACCGCCGCTTCGAAGCTCGGCGAAGTCCACCTGCTCGTCGCGGGCGAAGGCGTCGATGGCGTTGCCAAGGCGGCGGCCGAAATCGCGGGCGTGCAGAAGGTGCATGTCGCCGACAACGCCGCCTTCGCGCACAACCTGCCCGAAAATGTCGCGCCGCTCGTCGCCGAGTTGATGGCGAACCACGACGCGTTCGTCGTCCCCGCGACGACCACCGGCAAGAATATCGCGCCGCGCGTCGCCGCGCTGCTCGACGTGATGCAGATTTCGGAAGTGCTGTCGGTCGAAGGGCCGAAGACCTTCACCCGTCCGATCTACGCCGGCAACGCCATCGCGACCGTCGAATCGTCGGATGCGAAGCTGGTCGTCACCGTCCGCGGCACCGCCTTCGAAAAGGCCGCCGCGACCGGCGGTTCGGGCACGGTGGAAGCCGTCTCGGCGGGCGGCGACGCCGGCCTGTCGAGCTTCGTCGGCGCCGAGATCGCCAAGCAGGATCGCCCCGAGCTCACCTCGGCGAAGATCATCGTCTCGGGCGGCCGCGCGCTGGGGTCGAGCGAGAAATATCAGGAAGTGATCGTCCCGCTCGCCGACAAGCTCGGCGCCGCGCTCGGCGCCAGCCGCGCCGCGGTCGATGCGGGCTATGTCCCCAACGACTATCAGGTCGGCCAGACCGGCAAGATCGTCGCGCCGGAGGTCTATTTCGCGATCGGCATCTCGGGCGCGATCCAGCACCTCGCCGGCATGAAGGACAGCAAGACCATCGTCGCGATCAACAAGGACGAGGACGCCCCGATCTTCCAGATCGCCGACCTCGGCCTCGTCGCCGACCTCTTCAACGCCGTGCCCGAACTCACCGGCAAGATCTGAATTCAGATCGCATGGCATGAACGGAAAAAGGGCGGCCCGCAAACGGCCGCCCTTTCTTTTTGGGAGAAGATGATGTCCCTCGTCCTCGTCACCCGCGACGATGCCGTCGCCACCGTCACGCTCAACCGGCCCGAGGCGATGAATGCACTGTCGCGAGCGCTGCGAGCCGAGTTCGCCGCCGCGATGCGCGGGCTTGCCGCCGATGACGGCATCCGCGCGATCGTGCTGACCGGCGCGGGCGAGCGGGCGTTCACCGCGGGGCTCGACCTCAAGGAACTGGGTGCCGACACCGGTAACCTCGGCGCCGCCAACGCCGAAGGCGCCGACGAAAATCCCGTGAAGGCGATCGAACTGTGCCCGCAGCCGGTGATCGGCGCGATCAACGGGGTCGCGATCACCGGCGGGTTCGAGGTGGCGCTCGCCTGCGACATGTTGATCGCCTCGACCAACGCGCGCTTCGCCGACACCCACGCGCGCGTCGGGGTGATGCCGGGCTGGGGCCTGTCGCAGAAGCTGTCGCGCCTGATCGGCCTCGGCCGCGCCAAGGAACTGTCGCTCACCGGCAATTTCCTGGGGGCGGAGGCGGCGCGCGACTGGGGTCTGGTGAACCGCGTCGTCGCGCCCGCGGACCTGCTGCCCGCCGCGCAGGCGCTCGCACGCGACATCGCGAGCGCCGACCCCGCGATGGTGCGCGCCTACAGGGCGCTGATCGACGACGGCTATGCGCTGCCCTACGGCGAGGCGCTGGCGCTCGAACATGCGCGCTCGTCGGCGGCGAACCGCACGGTCAGCGCCGACGCGGTCGAGGCGCGGCGCCTGGCGGTGATGAAGCGCGGGCGCGAACGCGCCGGCTGATCCGCGGGCGATTCGCGCTTGCCCACCGCAAAAATCCTTAGCAAGGTTAAGTAATGACCGATCTCGTGCAACCGCTTTCCGCTTTCATGACGCGCATCGCCGGCCCCGGCGAGCTTTCGGGCCTGTCGCGCCTGTCGGGCGGCGCCAACATGGAAAGCTGGGCGTTCGACTGGGCGGGGCGCGCCTATGTCCTGCGCCGCGCGCCCTCGGCCGAATATATGGAAGGGCGCCCCTACAGCCACGCGGTCGAGGCGGCACTGGTCCGGGCGGCGCACGCGGGCGGAGTGAAGGCGCCCGAGGTGGTCGGGGTGCTGGCGGACGCCGACGGCATGGGCACCGGCTATGTCATGCGCCGGGTGGTCGCGGAGGTCAGCCCGGCGAAGATATTGGCCGATCCGCCGCCGTCGCTCGTCGCCGATCTCGGGCGCGAACTCGCGCTGATCCACGCGCTGCCGCGCACGGCGATCCCCGATGGCATAAAGGTGATGGACACCGCCGAGGCGCTTGCCGAGCTCAAGGCGCGCTTCCTCGCCTATGGCGGCGACCGGCCGGTGATCGCGCTCGCCGTCCGCTGGTGCGAGGCGCATCTGCCCGCGCCCGCCGATCCGGTGCTGGTCCATGGCGATTATCGCATGGGCAATGTGATGGTCGACGCGGACGGGCTGGCCGCGGTGCTCGATTGGGAACTCGCCCATCTCGGCGACCCGCACGAGGATCTGGCGTTCGGCTGCATGACGGTGTGGCGCTTCGGCCGACTCGACCGGCCGGCTTTCGGGGTCGGCAGTCTCAAGGATTATTTCGCGGCTTATGAAGCGGCGGGCGGGCGCCAGGTCGATCGCGAGAGATTTCGCTTCTGGCTGGTCTACCGCACGCTCTGGTGGGCGCTCGGCTGCCTGCAGATGGGGCAGGCGTGGCGCAGCGGCGCCGACACCACGGTCGAGCGCGTCGTCGTCGGGCGCCGCACCGCCGAGCAGGAACTCGACCTGCTGCTGCTGCTCGGCGACGAGGCGCCCGCGGCCGAGCAGTCGCGTCCGCTGCCGCCGTCGTCCGCCCCGCCGGCGCCCCCGGTCGGCGAGCCGACGACGCGCGAGATGGTGCAGGCGGTGCGCGACTGGCTGGGCGAGGCGATCAAGCCCGGCGCCGAGGGGCACGGCAAGTTTCAGGTGGTGGTCGCGATGAACGCGCTCGGCATCGTGATGCGCGACCTCGAAGCTGGGGTTCGCGCCGAGGATCGCGCGCTGGCGGAGGCCTTGCTGTCGGGGGCGACGACGCTCGCCGAACCCGGCCTGCTCGCCCGGCTGCGCCGTGCCGTGCTCGACAAATGCGCCGTCGACAGCCCGAAATATGCCGCGCTCGCGCAGGCGCGGGAGCAGTGGGACGGCTAGGGGATCCGCATACTCCTCTCCGTTCGTGCTGAGCTTGTCGAAGCACCGTTCTTTCCTTCAAGATCGATAGAAAGAACAGCCCTTCGACAAGCTCAGCACGAACGGAGCGGGTGACGGGTCAGAATTGAAAGGGAGAGGATGATGGATTTCGCGATTGCACCCGACCTGCAGGCCTATCTGGACGAACTCGACGCGTTCATCGAAGCCGAGATCAAGCCGCTCGAGGAGGCGGACGACAATATCCGCTTCTTCGACCACCGGCGCGAGCACAGCCGCACCGACTGGGACAATCAGGGCCTGCCGCGGCATGAATGGGAGGCGCTGCTGAAGCAGGCGACGCGGCGTGCCGACGCGGCGGGGCACTGGCGCTTCTCGGCGCCCAGCCAATATGGCGGCAAGGACGGGTCGAACCTGTGGATGGCGGTGATCCGCGAGCATTTCGCGGCGAAGGGGCTCGGCCTCCACAACGACCTGCAGAACGAGCACAGCATCGTCGGCAACTTCCCCTTCGTCGCGATGTTCGAACAGTTCGCGACCAGCGACGAACAGAAGCAGGAATTCATCCTCGGCGGCTTTGAGGGCAAGCGCCGTGCCGCCTTCGGCCTGACCGAACCCGACCATGGCAGCGACGCGACGCATATGGAAACGCGCGCGGTGCGCGAGACGCGCGACGGCGTCGACGGCTGGCTGATCAACGGCGAGAAGATGTGGACGACGGGGATGCATGTCGCGACCCACTGCGCGACCTTCTGCCGCACCAGCGGCGAGGACGGCAGCGCGAAGGGCATCACCTGCCTGCTCGTCCCCAACCCGTCGCCGGGCCTCGTCATCGAGGAATATCTGTGGACCTTCAACATGCCGACCGACCATCCGCGCGTCAGCTTCACCGACGTGTGGGTGCCCGACAGCGCGCGGCTCGGCCCGGTCGACGGCGGGCTCGCCATCGCGCAGAGCTTCGTCCACCAGAACCGCATCCGCCAGGCGGCCTCGTCGCTGGGTGCGGCGGTCTACTGCATCGAGGAAAGCGTGCGCTACGCGCGCGAGCGCAAGCCGTTCGGCGAGGCGCTGGCGAAGAATCAGGCGATCCAGTTCCCGCTGGTCGAACTGGCGACGCAGGCGGAGATGCTGCGCCTGCTGATCCGCAAGACGGCGTGGGAGATGGACAACATGCCGCACAAGGAGATCGAGCGCCGGCTGTCCGACAAGGTCAGCATGTGCAACTATTGGGCGAACCGCCTCGTCTGTCAGGCCGCCGACCGTGCGATGCAGGTGCACGGCGGCATCGGCTATTCGCGGCACAAGCCCTTCGAGCACATCTATCGCCACCACCGCCGCTACCGCATCACCGAGGGTGCGGAGGAAATCCAGATGCGCAAGGTCGCGGCCTATCTGTTCGGCTTCATGGGGCCGCGCAAGGAGACGCTGGGGAAGATCTGAGGATCATATAAAGACCGTGTGTCCCCGCGAAGGCGGGGACCCATCTCCGGTCCATGCTGATGGACCCCCGCCTTCGCGGGGGAACACGAAAAAGTGAAGGGCGTCAGCGCTTCCGCACGAATTCGGCGCGCAGCACCAGTCCCTTGATCCCCTCGTGCCGGCAGTCGATCTCCTGCGCGTCGCCGGTCAGGCGGATCGACTTGATGACCGTGCCGACTTTCAGCGTCTGGCCCGCGCCCTTCACCGTCAGGTCCTTGACCAGCACCACCGAATCGCCGTCGTTCAGCAGGTTGCCGACCGCGTCGCGCACCTCGGGGCCTGCGGCGGCGGCTTCGGCCCGCGCGCGCGCTTCGTTCGCGGGCAGCCATTCGCCGCTCGCCTTGTCATAGACATAGTCATCATCGTCGCTGGTCATGGCGCCGCTCTTAGAGCAGGACGGCGCCGATGGGAATCGCCATTGCGAGGGAAGGGCGGCAGTCGGCAGCGCCCCTGCCGCTCCCCGGCAGAAAGGGTGATGCAGATTTGACGCACGATGCTCTCAAGCCACAAAGGACACAAAACGATGCGCGCATGCGTGACTTTTGTGGCTTCAAGGCTCGGTCCCAAAGCCCTTGGCATCTCGGCAATCCATGATAGGTTTCTCCCTGAAACGAAAAACAGAGCCAAATAATCGGGAGAGCGGACATGCATGATCTGGTGATTCGCGGCGGCACGGTCGTCGATGGTTCGGGCGCGCAGCCCTTTGTCGCCGATGTCGCGATCGACGGCGACCGCATCGTCGCGGTCGGCGCTGACGTCGGCGCGGGCCGCGAGGAGATCGACGCGCGCGGCCGGATCGTCACTCCCGGCTTCGTCGACGTCCACACCCATTATGACGGGCAGGCGACGTGGGACCGGGAAATGGCCCCGTCGAGCTGGCACGGCGTCACCACTGTCGTCATGGGCAATTGCGGCGTCGGCTTCGCCCCCGCGCGTCCCGATCGCCACGACTGGCTGATCGGCCTGATGGAAGGGGTCGAGGATATTCCCGGCACCGCGCTGGCCGAGGGGATGTCGTGGGACTGGGAAACCTTTCCCGAATATATGGACGCGCTCGAAAAGCTGCCGCGCACGATCGACGTCGCCTGCCACGTTCCGCACGGTGCGGTGCGCGCCTATGTGCTCGGCGACCGGGAAAAGCCGGGCGCGGTGCCGACCGCCGAGGACATCGCGGAGATGTCGCATATCGTCGAGGAAGGCGTGCGCGCGGGCGCGCTCGGCTTTTCGACCAGCCGCACGGTGATCCACAAGTCGGTCGATGGAGAGGTCGTCCCCGGCACCACCGCGACGGCGGAGGAACTGATCGAAATCGGCCGCGCGATGGGGCGCGTCGGCTACGGCGTGTTCGAGATGGCGAGCGACCTCAACCGCGAATGGAACGAGTTCGACTGGATGGGCAAGCTCAGCCGCGAAACCGGCCTGCCCGTGACCTTCGCCGCGCTCCAGTCGATCGCCAAGGAGCTGCCGCTCGACGAGCAGATCGAAACGATGCGCGCCGAAAATGCGAAGGGCGCGAACATCGTCGCGCAGATCGCGCTGCGCGGCAACGGCATCATCATGGCGTGGCGCGGCACCGTGCATCCCTTCCGCTTCCGCCCGTCGTGGCGCGCGATCGAGGCGCTGTCGTGGGACGAGCAGAAGGCGAAGCTGCTCGACCCGGCCTTCCGGGCGCGGCTGCTGGCGGAGGAGAATGATTTCAG
Organism: Sphingopyxis granuli NBRC 100800; assembly: GCF_001591045.1. Taxonomy (GTDB): domain Bacteria; phylum Pseudomonadota; class Alphaproteobacteria; order Sphingomonadales; family Sphingomonadaceae; genus Sphingopyxis; species Sphingopyxis granuli. The sequence continues at coordinate 36,602 of NZ_BCUA01000032.1, forward strand.
CGAGGTGCCCAAGGACATCATGGGGCTGCTGATGGTCGTCGCCGGCGGCTGGACGATGCAGTTCGAGATGGACGAGGATTTCGACTATGAGCCGGGGCCGGAGGCCAGCATCGCGGCGCGCGCCGCGGCGGCGGGGATCGATCCCGCGGCCTATGCCTACGACCTGCTCTGCCGCGACGACGGGGCCGGCTTCGCCTATCTGCCGATCCTCAACTATGCCGACGGCAATCTCGATTTCCTCGAAGCGTTGCAGGACGCCGACGACACGGTGAACAGCCTGTCCGACGGCGGCGCGCATTGCGGGACGATCTGCGACGCCGCGTCGCCGACCTTCATGCTCCAGCATTGGGTGCGCGACCGCAAGCGTGGCGGTCGCATTCCGCTCGAACGCGCGATCAAGCGTCAGTGCCGCGACACCGCGCTTCTTTATGGGCTGGAGGATCGCGGCCTGATCGCCCCCGGCTATCTCGCCGACATCAACGTCGTCGACATGGATCGGATTCGGCTCGGCAAGCCCTGGCTTGCTTTCGACCTGCCCGCGGGTGGCAAGCGCCTGCTGCAAAAGGCGGACGGCTATGACGCGACGATCAAGTCGGGGGTGGTGACCTTCCGCGGCGGCGAGGGGCAGGGCGCCTATCCCGGCACCGTCATCCGCGGCCCGCAGCGCGTCGAACTGGCGATGGCGGCCGAGTAGGCTTCTCAGGCCAGCGCCGCCACCGCTGTCTCCACGTCCGCCGCGCCATTATAGGCGTGGAAGGACAGCCGCAGAACGGTACCGCGAAAATCGGCGTGCAGGCCGTGCCGGTCCAGCAGCGCCGCGACGCGCGGCCGGTCGGCGCCGGTGTCGATGCACAGCGTCCCGCCGATCGCGCCCTCGGGCCAGCGCCATTGCGGCGTCGCGGCCTCCAGCGCGTCGCGCAGCATCGCCTGCAGCGCGCGGTTGTGCGCCGCAATCCGGTCCACGCCGATCGCCGCGATCTCCGCGATCCCGGCGGTGGACAGGACAAAAGGTGCGACGTCGGGGGTGCCGCCCCACCAGCGGCGCGCGTCGGGGGCGTAGCGGAAGTCGCCGATCGCCATTTCGAAGGGATCGGCGTGGCTCCACCAGCCCCGCTCGCTGGGGTAGAGTGCGGTGCGGTCGTGCGGAGCGACCCACAACCAGCCGCCGCCGGGGCCGCCGCACAGCCATTTGACGCTGGTGCCCAGCACCGCGTCGACGCCCCATGCGGCGGGGGCGACGGGCACGACGCCGACCGATTGCGCGCAATCGGCGATGCAGCGCGCGCCCGCGGCGTGCGCGGCCGCCGCGACCGCCGTAATGTCAGTCAGCGCGCCGCTGTTCGAACTGACGTGCATCGGGACCGCCAGCGCGACATCGTCGTCGAGCGCCGCGATCCAGTTCGCGGCGTCGCGCACGTCGGCATCGTCGGGCAGGTAACGCACCGTCCACCCCGCCGCCGCCAGCCCGCCGGCGACATAGCCGATGGTCGGAAAGGCGCTCGGCGCGAGCAGGATCGTCCGCCGTCCGGTCGCGGTGCCCAGCGCCGAAAGATAGCGCGACAGGCCGGCGCTGACGTTGGTCGCGGGGCACAGGTCGCGGGCCTCGACGCCGATCAGGCCCGCCAGCGCGGCGCGCCAGGCGTCGATCGCGGCCAGCCAGTCGGGCCACGCCTCGCCGGTGTCGCGCCACGGCGCCAGCATCCGGTCGCGCAGCAGCCCCTCGGCGGCGCGCGGCTGGCAGCCGACGCTGTGGCTCTTGAGGTAGACGGCGCCGGGGGGCAGGTGGAAGCGGTCCGCGACCGCTTCCGACAGCAGCGAGCCGGTCACAGCCCGCTGCCGTGGCCCGCCGCCGACGCGCCGCTGATGCTCGCCCGCTTCACGCCATATTCGGCGCCCCAGCGGTCGGTCATCTCGCAGCGGACGTCCCACAGCTCGGGGAAGAAACGGTGTCGCATGCCCGCGTTGAGCAGCTCGACGGGGCGCCCTTTCAACGATTTCGACCCCATGCCGATCGACCGGTGGATCAGCTGGATATGGTGCGCGCGGAACAGCTGGAATAGCTCGTCGAACTCGACCATCGCCTCGGCGACCATATAGGCGTCGTCGTGGCGATAGCCGGTGTCATAGACGTCGGCGACGCTGCGCCCGGCCGCGTCGAGATAGACCGCCTTGTAGCGCGCCCATAATGGCTGCGGCAGCGTCAGCAGCAATTGGAAACCGGGACTTTCCTGTCCCGATCCGTTGCCGAGCAACAGCCGGATCGCCTGATAGTCGAACGGGCTCATCGTCTCGAGCAGCGCAAGCTGGTCGGTCATCAGCCGCATGATGCGGTGGACGCGGCCGAACAGCGTCAGGACGCGCATCGTCTCGCGCGCCGCCATGTGCCCGTCGATCTCGGCGAGCGTGAAGGCCATCAGCTTCATCCACAGCTCCTCGACCTGATGGACGATCTGGAACTGCAATTCGTCGGGCGTGGACAGGTCGGCGAGCCGCTTCTGGCACTGGAGCAGGCGGTCGACCGAGAGATAGACGCCGTAATCCTTCATCTCGGGCGTTTCGATACGGTTGTGGACTTCGATCTTGTCGAGCATGGGGCATCCCCTTGCGAAAATGGCACGAATGGACGGGGCGCGGGTCCGCGCCGGTCGCTCAGCCGCGCGGCGTCACGCCCGCAGGGGGGTGGCGCGGCGATCCGGCCTGGCCGAGCCAGAGCGGCATGCCGGCGCGGCGCCTCCGGCCGGCGGAAGCGCGCGCTACGTGCGCGCGGGATTCGCCGCCCCGCCGTGCGGAGCCGCGATCGCCAGCCGGGATGCCTGATAGCGTCACGCCCTGATCGATAGCATGGCGCGCCGCGCCGTCGCCAGCCTAATTCGTCGCCGCGTCCGACGTGTCGCGGACATCGCCGTCGGCGTCGATCTCGGCGTGCGCTTCGCGTTCGATCGCGTCGTGCCGCGGGTGCAGCGGCGCGATACGCAGCACGACGAAGCCCGCGAGCGCCGCGGCCAGCGACCCCATCAATATCCCGATCTTCGCCTCCTCGACCAGCAGCGGTTCGCCGGGGAAGGCGAGGCCGCCGATGAACAGGCTCATCGTGAAGCCGATGCCGCACAGCAGCGCGACGCCATAGACCTGCCACCAGGTCGCGCCGCGCAGCGGCCCCGCGATGCCGAGCTTCACCGACAGCCAGACGCTGCCGAAGATGCCGACCTGCTTGCCCAGGAACAGCCCCGCCGCGATGCCGAGCGGCAGCGGCGAGAATATCTGCGCGGCGGTCAGCCCGCCGATGTCGACCCCCGCATTGGCGAAGCCGAACAGCGGAACGATCGCGAACGCGACCCACGGATGCAGCGCATGTTCGAGCCGGTGGAGCGGCGAGGTCGCGCTGTCGGGCGCATCGGGGGTGCGCTCGAAGGGGATGGCGGTCGCGGCGAGCACCCCGGCGATCGTCGCATGCACCCCCGACAGCAGCATCGCGTACCAGAGCAGGCCGAACAGCGGGACATAGACCGAAAGGCGCCGGACGCCCGCGCGGTTGCACGCGGCCATGACCGCGAGCACCGCCGCCGCCGCGCCCAGCGCCGCAAGGTCGATCTGCGCGGTGTAGAAGAGCGCGATGATCGCCACCGCGCCCATGTCGTCGACGATCGCGACGGTGACGAGGAACAGCTTGAGCGAAGTCGGCGCGCGGCGTCCGAGCAGCGCCAGCACGCCGATCGCAAAGGCGATGTCGGTCGCCGCCGGGATCGCCCAGCCCCGCGCGAGCCCGGGGGTGCCGGCCGCGACCAGTGTATAGAGCAGCGCCGGCACCGCCATCCCCGCCGCTGCGGCGATCATCGGCAGGCGCCGCCGGTCCCAGCTGGCGAGCCGCCCGTCGACGAACTCGCGCTTGATCTCCAGTCCGACGAGCAGAAAAAAGACCGCCATCAGCCCGTCGTTGATCCACAGATGCACCGTCATCGGGCCGATCGCGTCGGCCAGCACGGGCCCGGTCACGGCATGGATCGCGTGATGGTAAGCCGGACCGAAGGACGAGTTGGCGACCAGCATCGCCAGCGCCGCCGCGACGATCAGCAGCATCCCGCCGGCGCTCTCGCTCGCCAGAAAGGCGCGCAGGACGGAACGGGGCGTCGAGTGAGGCGGCATGCGGGGAATATCCTGTCGGGTCGGCGTTGGCGGGAGGGTGGCCATCCCTATGCCCGCTCGGTGTGCGCGGATCAAATCGAAGCCAACGTCGCCGCTCTTCTCCCGCTTGCGGGAAGGGAGGGCAGGCGTCGTGGGTTTACGCCGGCGGACTATGCCGCCCGCATTCGGTAGTGACTCGGTCCGGATTTGGAAGGAGCAATTTCCTATCTCGTCACCCCGGAT
>NZ_BCUA01000033.1 GCF_001591045.1 Sphingopyxis granuli NBRC 100800
TTGTCGAGCGTCGAACCCGAGATCGCTCGGCGAAGCCGCGCATTCTCCTTCTCCATATAGGTCTGTTCCATGACACCGATCTACGACACGCTGCCGCCTTCGTTGCTCCCCTGCGCCAGCACAATCTCCGCTCCACGCAGCTTGCCGATAATCTCTTCCGGGCGGTGCTGCTCGCTCGGCATTCATAACTTTCTTCGGCGTCCCAAAAATCATCAATTTTTGGACCACTCAGAACGGAGCGGATCAGATGCTTCTGGGCGGATTGCTCGCGGCATTAATTGCAAATTCGCGGGTGCCTAATCCATTTTCAGCAAGGTTGGCACGATATTTCATCGCCTCAGCGAATTGATCGGCCGGCGCTGTGAGGGGGCTCGTGCAAAAGATGGATTCCGTATCGTGTCATCGGCCTGACAATCAGGAATACACACGATCGCCTTCTCGCGGCGCGCGCCGCTTTATGAGAAGAGAAGTATTAATTTGAATATTGCTTCTATCTATATCGAATTAACGAAGATATTAGCTATTTTTACTTCATTATGCTAGAAATTAAAACTCATATAATTGAAAGTATTTTTACTTGATCATGGAGGGATTCATTTTCATAATTTATCTCTAAAATGGAGATTGTAATTATGTCTATAAAGCCGCCAAATCTTTCTTCGCTTTCTAAGGCCGTTGCAAACGCGATGACCAAGGATTTCCTGACACTCGCCTGTCGATTGCGCGAGGTTCAAAATCTCGACCCCGATATGTTCCCGCAAGTAATCAAGGTCGCTGGCATCGGTAGGCGCAGGGCTTATGCATTGATTCAGATCGACAATAGCTTCCGAAAATTGGACTTTGATCGAGATCGGCTTTTGGGTGTTGGTTGGGCCAAGGCGGTGATTCTCGCTCGGCATGTTGATCAGCAAAACTGCGATAAACTTCTTGGCTTCGCGGAAGAGCACACCGTCCATGATCTGGCCGTCCTTCTGTCTGGGGGGAAGCTCAACGCCAACCAGCGTGTCGTGCTGCTCTATTTCTCGATCGAGGAATATGAGCTGTTTGAGCAGATGGCTCTTGCCCATGGTGCGACACGTGAAGGGCGCGGTCTCGCTGGCAAGGAGCGGGCCATTATCGACATGATGCGTGCGCTTCGCATGTATATGTCAGCATCGAGAAAGCGATGGTGAGGAATCGAATATGCTGGGAGCGTGCCCAACTTCGTCGCGCGATCAGCTTGAACAAGTGGTTTTCGAGGAAGCTGTCCAGCGTAGCTTTTGAGCCTCGCGCTGAGGGCGCCTGAATCAACGTCCTGCGGCTGCCCCACATGACGATGTGGGAATCTTCGAGCCACCTCATCCGTGATTCCTCCGATTAGTCGTCGAACGGAACCGTCGGCAAGCTAGGGACTTGGGCACGAGCTTGGGCTATTAAACGCTGACAGAAGTTTGGTATTCGTACTTCGCGCCAAACCATCGTTCACTGATATACGGGCGGTAGGTCCTTGGTGAGAGCCGCCACGTCGCACCGTAGGGCGAGGCAGAGCTTGCACAGGATCGAAAAGGACACGTTGCGATCAGCTCGCTCGATTCCGCCCACATAGGAGCGGTCGATATCGGCCATCAAGGCGAGTTCTTCCTGCGACAGGCCGACCTCTTTCCGGCGGCGGCGAATGCGCTTTCCCAGCTCCTTGTTGAAGTCCTCCATACCCCATGGGGTCGTTGAAAATGGGACGGACAGTCCACGGACGATCGTCCGTATTTCTTAACCTTTCGCGGTTATTGGCCTTTCACCTAATCGCTTTGATGGAGGGTTATATGAAGGATTGGAAAGTAGCGGCGGCGATGATCGCGCTTATGGTGAGCGGGACGGCGCAGGCGCAGACAGCCTTTTACTGGCTAGCGCCGGAAGCGCAGCCAGCGGGAGAGGCGAAACGCTATTATCTGCCGATGGGGACGCCACTGATGCTGCGAACCCGGACGCAGGTTTCGACGAAGGACAACAAACCCGGCGATCGCCTCTATCTGGAGGTTGCCGAGAGCGTCTCGTTTCGCGGCCAGATTATCATTCCGATCGGCGCGCCGGTCTTTGCCGAAGTGTCGCGTGTCCAACGCAACGGGCACTTCGGTAAGAAGGGGAAACTCGAAATCCGGCTGATCAGTGCCGAGACGCCCAGCGGCCCGGTGCGGCTGAGCGGCGCCGCCTATGATGAAGGCAAGAGCGGTACCGCGGCATCGGTGGCAACTATGGCCCTTCTTTCCGGGTTGGGTTTCCTGATCCACGGCACCAGCGCAGAATTGGCGCCCGGGACGCCTGTACAGGCATATCTCGCAGAACCGCTGCGATTCACTTGGTATCCTGAAGCTGGATCAAGGGTTGCGATGCAGCAGGCTCGGCCTGATAGTTTCAATGGACCCACTCCCGGGTTTTCGATATCGAGTGCGCCGGATTGATGGCGCACTCGCGCGGCGGGGATATTGGGCCGATCCTGATCGTGGTTCGCGCCCACCTCGGCTAACTCAATGCCATTTGCTGCCAGGTCGTTTATTATAGCCGAGCATCGGCCAATTTCAGCAAGCGGCGTTGACCTGCGCTGACTGAATGGTTTGATTGAGGCAGCGCTACGGTCAAAGGGCTGATTTGTTACTAATCAAGAATGGGGTTTGGCGCATTATTGAATGTGCCGCCGACTAATATGTGGCACGCTCTCATGCTGGTCGTCGGGCGCAATGCGCTAGATTTCCTGGTAGAGACGGCCGTTATTCTGAGGTGCGGTTGATTGAGCCGAAAGTCACCTGATAGCTATCCAGAAGTTTGAGCAACAATCTGTGCTATCCTTTCTGCTGCCCTGCCGTCACCGAACGGATTATGAGCGCGAGCCATGGTATTATAGGCGTCCTCGTCGTCCAAAAGGCGGAATACCTCGGACACGATGCGATTTTTGTCTGTGCCGACTAGGCGTGCAGTGCCCGCCTCGATTCCTTCAGGTCGCTCGGTGGTTTCGCGCATTACCAGCACGGGCTTTCCGAGGGATGGCGCCTCTTCCTGCACGCCGCCACTGTCGGTCAGGACCAGTTCGCTGATCGAAAGCAGCCGGACGAAGTGCGGATAGTCGAGCGGATCGATCAGCGCGACATTGGCAAGGTCGCCCAGAATTGGCTCCATCGCGCTGCGCACATGCGGGTTGGGATGGACGGGAAAGATCACCGCGACGTCGGGTCGTGCCGCGATCCCGGCGATGGCGTCGGCGATTGCCTTCATTCCGTCACCGAAATTCTCGCGCCGGTGCGATGTGACCGCAATGACGCGCTTGCCCGTGAACCGCGCGACCAACGGATCAAGCCCCGCAGCGAGCGACGGATCCTCACCGATCCGCGCCTTGGTCGCGAGCAAGGCGTCGATGACCGTGTTGCCGGTGACGTGGATCCGCCCCGCTGGCAAATTTTCCGCTCGCAGCGCTGCCGCTGCGGTCTCGGTCGGCGCGAAGTGCAAGTCTGCGACTGCGCCCGCGACCTTGCGGTTCACTTCTTCGGGCCAGGGGTGATAGATATTGCCGCTGCGCAGCCCCGCCTCGACATGCCCGACCGGAATTTTCCGGAAATAGGCCGCTAACGTCGCCGCCATGGTCGTCAGCGTGTCGCCGTGAACCAGGATGCGATCCGGCTTTTCCGTGTCGAAGGTCTCGCCAAGCCCGACGACGAGAAGGGCGAGCAGTCCGTCGAGCGTCTGGTTTGCCTGCATGACATCGAGATCGACATCGGGAGTAATCCGCGCAATGTGCAAGACCTGATCCAGCATCTCGCGGTGCTGGGCCGTGACGCACACACGCGCGTCGATGCCGGCCTGGCTTTTCAGCGCGCGGACTACCGGAAACATTTTAATCGCTTCCGGCCGCGTGCCGAAAACTGCCATGACTTTCATTCCGCACGTCTCCTCTGGAAGGCACATGATTCTCGACCCATCGCGGCCGCTCGATAACAAGCGGTTTCAGAACTGCCACCACTAATCCACCACATAATATGGTATGAACTAATCCACCACATAATATGGTATGAAACGACGGCGGCGCGGCGTGTCGTGGGAACGGCGGAATAGGTTGCGCATATATTGTCGTGCCGACCCTGCGCTGCTACCGGCGCGCGGATCGCTTGGTTTCTCAGTTTTCATACAGACCCGAGTTTTTCGCCAAAGGTTTATGTCAACACAATGTTTTGGAAGCGCAGAAATCAGTCCGAGGAACGGCCAGTCACCATCGGTCATGCCGTTCCGTCCGGGCGCCGCGTCTATGCGATCGGAGATATTCACGGTCGGGACGACCTGTTTGGCCGGATCATCGACGTCATCCGCGACGACAATGCATCGAGGCCAAAGGCCGATATGACACTGATCCTGCTGGGCGATCTCGTCGATCGCGGTCCTGCGTCGGCCGAGGTCGTCGAACGCGCGCTCAACCTTCATCGCGAATTTCCAGACACCCGGTTGCTAATAGGCAATCATGAGGAGTGTTTTCTCGCCGCGCTGACCGGCAGCGTCCGCCGGTTGCGCTATTTCATGCGAATCGGCGGCGATGCGACGGTCCGCAGCTATTGGGGAGATGGCGCAAGCCTTGCCGATGCCAGCTTCGAAGATGTCGCAGGGCGGCTGCCCGCGCTGGTTCCGCAATCCCACGTCGATTTTCTGAATCGCGGCGAGGATTGCATCGAGATCGGCGATTATGCGTTCGTTCATGCCGGCATTCGCCCCGGCGTACCGATCGAGCGGCAGTCATTGTCCGACCTACGATGGATTCGCGACGAATTTCTCGATGATCTGGGCGACCATGGAAAGATGATTGTTCACGGGCACAGTATCACCGTAGAGCCGGATGAACAGATCAATCGGATCGGCATCGACGTCGGTGCGTTCCAGAGCGGGCGTCTCGCTGCACTGGGGTTGGAAGGCGACCAGCGCTGGTATCTTTTTGCAGGAGAATGACATCGCGGCGTGGGCGTCGTGCCGCAGGCGCGAGGAGGTCAATTGCCTCATATCGCTTGTCACTCGCTACGTGAGCGTTTAAGCGCCGACCGACGATGAGTCTGGGTAGTGCGATCGACGCTAGCCCCTTTTGATCCAAGAGTTCGATGAACAGAATATCCCTGCCGGCTGGTCCTTTTGCTCCGCAAGCTTGGTTTGCGGTGCGGCATCGAATGCCTCTTCTTTTTTTGGTATTCGTGTTTCTGCTCGGAGGCGGCTCGCGGAGCGACATCGCGTCATTGCCGCTGTTGCGGGGCGCCGCCGTATTGTTCGCTTGCTGGGCGATCACGGGAATGACGCGAGGGAATTGGAGGCGGATTCGCACACCGCTTGTCCTGATTACGCTCCTCATTCTGTGGACGGCCATTCAGCTTGTGCCCTTGCCGCCGGAGACATGGCAGCCGATGCCCGGACGCGAAACGATCGTGGCGATCGACCGGATGCTGGGGCAGCCCGATATCTGGCGCCCAATCTCGCTGACGCCATCGCAGACGTGGAACAGCCTTCTTGCCCTGACTGTGCCACTGGCGGCCGTCTTAGTGGCGGCACGGATGGATGGCGACGATCAGGGGGAAATGATGTTCGCGATCGTCGGCATCGCGACCTTCAGTGCTCTCCTGGGCTTGTTTCAGATTCTGTCTGGTATCGGAAGTGCGGTCTATTTTTATCGAATCACCGACCCCGTCTCGATGGTTGGGTTGTTTGCAAACCGCAACCATCATGCGTTCTTTCTAGCCATCGCGTTGCTTGTCGCCGCGACGCTGTTGCGCGATGAGTTGATGCGCAAGCGACAGCGCAAGATAGTGCAAGTCGGCCTGACCTTTGCCGCGATCATCCTTACGGCCTCGGTCGCGCTGATCGGATCGCGTGCCGGCTTCGCAGCGGGCGTCGTCGCCTTCTGTATCGGTTACGCGGTTGTCGGCATGGCGTGGAGCGCAGGTCAGGCGGAACAGGACGGGCGCCGCCGCGATCGCCGTTCGTCGCTGCCGTTGGCGGCGCGCTGGAAAAAGCTTGTTCTATATGCGCCGCCGGCCCTGCTCATGCTCGTGCTGGGTGTCGTGCTCTGGCTTGGTACCCGGACCAGCGCGGTGGCCCGGTTCATGGGCGAAGGTGTCGCCGACGATCTGCGTGTCCGCGCATGGCCTACGGTGCAATCCATGATTGAAACTTACTGGCTGACAGGCAGCGGCTTCGGTTCGTTTGCCTCCGTTTATAAGATGTTCGAGCCGGATGCGCTGTTGCAGCCCAGTTATTTCAACCATGCTCACAACGACTGGACGGAGGCGCTGCTGACCGGCGGGTTGCCGTTCGTCCTGATCATGCTTGCAACCTTTTTGTGGCTCGGCCGCGCGATCTTGGCGAAGGGGGCGCAGAATTTGATCAAGGGATATCGCGGCGATGTCCGTCTTTTGGTCCTGGCTGTGACGGGGTTGTTGGCAGCAGCTAGCTTCACCGATTATCCGCTGCGCGTTCCTTCGGTTCAGACTGTTTCGATCATGCTGCTGCTTATGATCACTTATTCCCGGGCGGGGCGCGCCGAACGCCAAGTGTCTGGCCGTCGTGACCGTGAGCGTGACTGCGATAGCGGCTTGCGAGCATAGTCTCAGCGTTTATAGCCGTCTCAATTCTCCGGAACTCTGGGATCAATCAACGACATGAAGCACCTTCGTTCAGCGCTCGCTTTCAGCGTCATGTTGCTTGCAGGATGTGGGGGCACTCCGGCGCCCGTCGCCAGCATAGCGAATCCCCCGGTTACCGCATTGACTGAACTTCCGCAGCCTAGCGCCGATGACGGCGTCCGGGCGAGCCGCGTTGCCTTCATTGGCCCCTTCACCGAATTGCGGGTCGAAGTGTTCGGCGTTCCGGACATGCAGCGGGATATCATGACGGACGGCAAAGGCGGTTTTACCTTTCCGCTCGTTGGCGAACTGGACGCTGGCGGTAAGACAACCGACGTGATCGCCGAGGAAATCCGTAGCAAGTTGGCGGGGCGCTACGTTCGCGATCCTCAGGTTACCGTGAACTTTAAATCGCCGACCACGCCTTTTTCACTTCAATCGATGAGCGTCATCGTCGACGGACAGGTCGAGAAATCGGGTGCGTATCCGGTGGTGGGTCGGGTTACGCTGATGCGGGCTGTGGCACTGGCGGGTGGCACGACAGAATATGCCAAGATGGATGATGTCGTGATTTTCCGGACTGTCGAAGGGAAGGAATATGCGGGGCTCTATAATCTGGGCGCGATTCAGCGCGGCAATTATGCCGATCCCGAGGTCTTCCCCAATGACGTCATAATTGTCGGAGATTCGCCGCAGCGGCGGCGAATGCGCGACCTGCTGCAATCGGTGCCGGCATTGCTGTCACCCATCATTCTTTTGGCCAGCGAGTTGAGACGATGAATGCGATTGTGAACGGGCGCGAAGCGATGCCCGGAAACGAGCAGATGGTTGTCGAGCAGGAGGAGGGGCACCACGATTCCTCCCATTTCGGGCTGTCGATCCTCGAGCAGATGGTGATGGTGGTGTTGAACCACCGCTATCTGGTGCTGAGCATCGTCGCCGGCGCGCTGGTGCTTGGCCTGCTCCTTACCTTTATCGCGACGCCGCAATATACATCGACGGCACGCATAGAAATCCTGCCCGACGCGCCGGTTTCGACCTCGGTCGAGGGCCAGCGCGACAGGAGTCTCGTTAACGAGGTTTCCTTTTATAACACCCAATATTCGCTGCTTGAATCCCGTTCGCTCGCGGAGCGGGTCGTGCGAGCGGGCAACTTGACGGCGAACGAAGAGTTCCTCCGCGTTTTCAAACTTGAGAATCCCGAAGGCAATCTGTCGAGTGCGCAGCGCCAGAGCCTGACCACCAATGCCGCGACTGTTCTGCTCGATCGGCTGAAAGTCTCTCCGGTGCGTGCGTCGAGCCTCGTCGATGTCAGTTTCTCGACGCCCTCGCCCGAACTCTCGGCGAAACTCACCGATCTGTGGGTCACCCAGTTCGTGCAGTCGAGTATCGATCGCCGGTTCGCCGCGACGTCTGACGCGCGCAAATATCTGGAAACGCGCCTCGACACGCTGCGCCAGAATCTGGAAACGTCCGAGCGCGGGCTGATCAATTACGCGACCAGTCGCGGGATCGTGACCATCTCGGCGAGGAAAGATGCGAACGGCAACACCGAGTCCGATACGCTGGTCGGGTCCGACATTACGGAAATCAGCCGCGCGCTGGCGCGCGCGCGCGAGCAGCGCATCATCGCGGAGGCCGATCTATCGAGCTCTCTGACGGGCGCCGGTCTTGTCAACGGGCAGGCACTTGCCAGTCTGCGTCAGCGGCGCGCGGACGTCGAGGCGGAACTGGCGCGGTTGCGGACCACCTTTGGAGAAGAATATCCCGCCGTCGTTTCGTTGCGCGCGCAGCTCGCGGCACTGGATCGCAGTCTTTCGGCGGAAATGGGGCGCTCGTCGCAGGGCAACCGCGAGGCCTATAATGCCGCTGTGAAGCGCGAACGCCAGCTTCAATCGGAATTGGACGAACTGACGAACAAATATAATGTCCAGCAGCGCGATTCGATCCAACTCGCAATCCTTCAGCGCGAGGTCGATTCGAACCGCCAACTCTATGACGGCCTTCTTCAGCGCTACAAGGAAATCGGTGCAGCGGGGGTCGGAACGAACAATATCTCGATCGTCGATCGAGCCAAGGTTTCGGCCGTACCGTCCAGCCCCAATCTTCAACTCAACCTCGTCCTTGCACTGTTGCCGGGTTTGATCATCGCGTTCGGTCTTGCTCTCTTCCTTGAAAGGATGGATAGTTCGGTTCGCGATCCGCAGGAAGTCAGCGGGCGCTTCGGCTTGCCGCTTCTGGGCGCGATCCCGGAATCGCTGGGACAGGATGTGGCGGATGCGATCGTCGACAAGAAATCGACGATTTACGAAGCCTATTTCTCTGTCATGACGAACCTGACATTTTTGACAGAGCATGGCGCGCCACGGTCGATCATGCTGACTTCCTCGCGTCCGAAGGAAGGCAAGAGTAACTCGTCGCTCAGCGTGGCGACGGTGCTGGCGGCGACTGGAAAGTCGGTCATTCTCGTCGATGCCGACGTTCGCAATCCGTCGTTAAACCGCTATCTCGACATACCGATGAAGCGCGGGCTCAGCCATTATCTGGCGGGCGACGATCATGTCGACGAGATGATCATGCCGCTGACGAAATTCGGCTTCTCGATCATCACCGCTGGCAAGAAGCCGCCAAATCCCGCCGAGCTGTTGGGCAGTGAACGCCTGGAGCAGCTCATTGAGCAGTTGTTGACCCGCTATGATCACGTGCTGATCGACGCGCCGCCGTTGCTCGGTCTCGCCGATGCGCCGCTGATCGCGCAACGTGTCGAAGGGGTGTTGTTCGTGATCGAAGCGAACGTGACCAAGGGGCGGGCGGTTGCAACTGCGCTCAATCGTTTGCGGATGTCTGGTGCCCGCATTTTCGGTGCCATCGTGACTAAGGTCGGGGCAAAGAACCAAGCCTATGGTTACGGCTATGGTTACGGCTATGGCTATGGCTATGGCAACGATACGAGGGACGAAGATTGACGTTTCGGCGTCAGTCGCAATTTTGGAAATGCCGTGAAGATTTCTAGCATAGCCATATGGGCCATTGCAGTTATGCTGGCAGGCGGGGTTGCGTTGTCGAGCCATGTGATCGCGACCGAGGTGCGCGCGCCGGCAAAATCCTGTGCGACACAGGTGCCGCTCTCACGGGGGGGGTGCGCCAATCTGGCTGCGGCCTCCTATGCGGCGAGGCGTCTCAAGGATCCGGAGACGGGCGTTCTGAAGCAGGAGCGCCAACTGGCTCTGCGCGGCTATCGGGCGGAACCGCTTTCGGCGAGCGCGCTGTCTATCCTGAGCCTTCCGGTCAAAGGGCAAGCCAAGGGCGGGGATCAACAAGCGTTGCTCGAACTTGCGGGCAAGGTGACCCGCCGAAATACGCTTATCAATGCCCAGGCGATCGAAGCGGCCGGGCGCCGCAACGACAAGCAGGCCTTTTTCCGCTGGTTGTCGCGCTCGATGCTCACGAACAACGAAGCGCGTAAATCCTATATCGGGGTCATGGCGCGAGCCACTTCCATGCCCGGAGCCGTCGAGGCGCTGGCGCCGGTGATCGGGGCCGGGCCGAACTGGGCGCCCGATTACTGGCGGAATGTCATCCAGTTTCCGCCCAGCCTTGCCAATGCAGCCGAACTGCGGATCGCGATCACCCGGCCCCCATGGCGCCGGACGTCGATCGGCGAGATGGACGAGCGGTTGGTCCTCGGCCTGGTGCAATATGGTCAATTCGATGAGGCGCTCGCGCTTGCCGACCGGCTGGCGCCGGCAAATTGGCGCGACAAGGCGGGGGCGAACCGACTCATCAACGGGCGCTTTGCGGCGCAACCACATTTCGCGCCGCTGGATTGGGAACTGGCGGCAACCGGAAATCTGGGTGCATCGATCGAACCCGCCAAGAAGCGCGTGCTCATCTCCGCGATCGGCGGGGCGCAGGGAATGACGATGCGGCAACTGGTTCGACTTTCGCCGGGCACTTATGCGCTGCGCTGGACGCTGTCGGACAATCCAGAGATGCAGAAGGACGCCTTGCGTTTCCGGATTTTCTGTGCCGAAGTCGGCGGTGGCGCGCCGTCGGTAATCGTGCCGGCCCTCGTGGGCGCGCAGCAGGCGACTGTGCGGATCGCCAACGAAAAATGCGAATGGCGTTGGCTGTCGCTCGACATTTTCCTTCCTGACGATGCGGCCGGAGTCGATGTCTATCTGAGCGATGTTTCGCTGACGCCGGTGCTGGAGGCGCCGTTAAAAAGCGACGCGGTGATTTCGAGCCGCCTGGCGGATCAGATTTGAGACGGACGGAGATGTGCGTGCCGCAAAAGGTTTTCATTACCGGAACCGCCGGTTTCATCGGTTTTCACTTGGCGCGGCTGTTGCTGGCCGAAGGCTATTCGGTTCATGGCTTTGATGGCATGACCGATTATTATGACGTGCGCCTGAAGCAGCGTCGGCATCAGCATTTGCTGCAAAGCACCTCCTTTGCCGCGACGGAAGCGATGCTCGAAGACCATGAGCGTATGGACGAGGCGATCGACGCCTTCCAACCTGACATCATCATCCATCTCGCGGCTCAGGCCGGCGTAAGATACAGCATCGAGAACCCGCGTGCTTATATAAACAGCAATGTCGTAGGCACGTTCAACATCATGGAGGCGGCACGACGGAACGGGGTCGCGCATCTGCTGATGGCATCAACCTCGTCGGTTTATGGCGCCAATGAAGACATGCCGTTCACCGAGACGGAAAAGGCCGACACGCCGCTTACCATCTATGCCGCGACAAAGAAGGCCAACGAGGCAATGGCGCATTCCTATGCCCATCTCTGGAATCTTCCCACGACGATGTTCCGGTTTTTCACGGTCTATGGCCCATGGGGGCGGCCCGACCTCGCGCTTTACAAGTTCGTTGACGCCATTCTCGATGGGCGGTCGATCGATGTCTATAACCACGGCGACATGTATCGCGATTTTACCTATGTCGACGATCTGGTGCGCGCTATTCGCCTGCTGATCGATGCGGCACCCCGGCGTCCCGCGTCGCCCGCCGACATCGGCGAGGGCGATTCTCTCAGTCCGGTCGCCCCGTTTCGTATCGTCAACATCGGCAACAATGACAAGGTTCGCCTCCTCGACTTTATCGAGGCGATCGAGGACGAACTCGGCATCAAGGCAAAGCGCAACTATATGGATATGCAACCCGGTGATGTCCCGGCGACATGGGCCGATGCGTCGTTGCTCGAACGGCTGACGGGCTATCGACCGCAAACCAGCTATCGCGAAGGCGTGCGGAACTTCATCGGCTGGTATCGCGACTATGCCGGCAAATAGGATCGCGCCATTGTGATCTCTATCAATCGGCGGCGAATATGAATAACGCCGCGAGGCGCTTTTTAAAGCGCCCCCAGCGCGAGAAACGGACACGAATGAACTGGCGGTTTAACAGGATTGCGGTTGTCGGGCTGGGCTATATCGGACTGCCCACTGCGGCGATGTTTGCGTCGCGCAAAATTCATGTGACCGGCGTCGATGTCAGTGAACATGCGGTTGAAACGATCAATCAGGGCAAGATTCACATTGTCGAGCCCGACCTCGATATTGCGGTGCATTCCGCAGTCAGTCAGGGCTATCTGCGCGCGACGACCACACCGGAGCCCGCAGACGCTTTTCTGATCGCGGTGCCGACGCCGTTCAAGGGTGAGGATAACGAACCCGATCTGTCCTATGTCGAGGCGGCATGCCGGTCAATCGCGCCAGTGCTGGCGCCCGGCAATCTGGTGGTTCTGGAATCGACTTCGCCCGTCGGAACAACCGAAAAAATGTCGGCATGGCTGGCCGAAGCGCGTTCCGACCTCAGCTTTCCGCATCAGGCGGGCGAGGCGTCGGACATCCGCGTCGCTCATTGTCCTGAGCGTGTGCTGCCCGGCAAGGTGATGCAGGAACTGATCCACAATGCGCGCGTCATCGGGGGCCTGACTCCTGCCTGTTCCGATGCATCGCTCGCACTGTATCGCTTGTTCGTCGAGGGGGAATGCGTGACGACGAACGCGCGCACCGCCGAGATGGCGAAGCTGACGGAGAACGCTTTCCGCGACGTGAACATTGCCTTTGCCAACGAACTGTCGCTGATCTGTGACCGGCTGGGGATCAATGTATGGGAATTGATCGCGCTCGCCAATCGCCACCCGCGCGTGAATATCCTACAGCCTGGGCCCGGTGTCGGCGGCCACTGCATTGCGGTCGATCCCTGGTTCATCGTGTCGAGCGCCCCCGATCTTGCTCGCCTGATCCGCACGACGCGCAAGGTCAATGACGGCAAGCCCGCATGGGTGCTCGATCAGGTCGAGGGGGCGGTGTCGCAGTGGGCTGAAACGAGCGGACGCGACGCGGCGGAAGCGACGGTGGCCTGCTATGGTCTGGCGTTCAAACCGGATATCGACGATCTGCGCGAAAGCCCTGCGCTGCACATCGCGAAGGAACTGGAAGCGCGCTTGGGCGGGCGCCTTCTGGTGGTCGAGCCCAATATCGACCGGCTGCCGGCCAGTCTTGGCCGCTGCCGCCTTGTCGCGGCATCCGATGTCGTCGCGGACGTTCATGTGCTGTTGGTCGATCACCGTGAGTTCAAGGCCATGCCTGCGCCGTCGGGCATTGTTGTCGATACCCGAGGCGTGTGGACCGGCGCAGGGAGGACGATGTGATACGGAACGCGGCCGACGCGCGTATCGGTGTCATCGGGCTCGGCTATGTCGGCCTGCCGCTTGCTGTGGAATTCGCCAGGATCGGCAGGGTGGTTGGGTTCGACATCAACGCCGCCCGCATCGCTTCGCTGACTGAGGGAGTCGATGAAACGCTGGAAGTCGCGGGGGCGGAACTCGCCGAGGTCGGCAAGAATCTGCACTTCACGACCGATGTTGCCGATCTTGGCGAGTGCAATTTCTATATCATCACGGTGCCGACCCCAGTCGACGCTCAGAAACGCCCCGACCTGACGCCTTTGCTGAAGGCGTCAGAAACCGTCGGCAAGATGTTGAAGCGGGGCGATTTCGTCGTTTACGAATCGACGGTTTATCCGGGCGCGACCGAAGAGGATTGTGTGCCGATCCTGGAGGCGCAGTCGGGCCTGACGCTAAACCGCGATTTCTGTGCGGGCTACAGTCCGGAACGGATCAATCCCGGAGACAAGTCGCGGCGGCTGCCCGACATTCGCAAGATCACCTCGGGTTCGACGCCTGAGGCGGCAGAGATCGTCGACGCCGTCTATGGCCGGATCATCACCGCCGGTACGCATCGTGCCACCTCGATCCGCGTCGCCGAAGCCGCGAAGGTGATCGAAAATACTCAGCGCGACCTGAACATCGCGCTGATCAACGAACTGGCTATCATCTTCAACCGGATGGGGATCGATACCCAGGCGGTACTCGATGCCGCGGGTACGAAATGGAACTTCCTGCCGTTCCGGCCTGGACTGGTCGGCGGACACTGCATCGGCGTCGATCCCTATTATCTGACGCACAAGGCGCAGGCGATCGGCTATCATCCGCAGATCATCCTCGCGGGGCGCAGGCTCAATGACGGCATGGGCGGTTATGTCGTGGGTCAGATGGTCAAGGCGATGATCGCCCGCTCGATCCCGGTCCGCGGCGCGCGGGTGCTGGTGATGGGCTTGGCGTTCAAGGAGAATTGCCCCGATCTCCGCAATACGCGCGTTATCGACGTGGTCACCGAATTGCACAGCTATGGTGTCAAAGTCGATGTCCATGATCCATGGGTCGAAGCCGAGGAGGCCGAGGCCGAATATGGGGTGGGCCTGATCGGCGCGCCGCAGGACGGCGACTATGACGGCATCATTCTGGCGGTCGCGCACGACGAGTTTCGTACCATGGGAGAGGCGGCGATCCGGGCGCTCGGAAAGCCGGATCATGTCCTTTACGACCTCAAATATCTGCTGCCCGCCGAGGCGAGCGATCTTCGACTGTAAATTCGCTGCGGATTGGCGCGCGCCGTCCGACCGACAGAGAGGAATGAAGACGTGTGCGGCATTTTCGGTATCGTTGATCTGGGCGGAAATCGCCCGATTGACGAGAACCGCTTTCGCGACGGGCTGGAGAAGCTTGCACACCGCGGTCCCGACGGTCGTCGTTGGGAGCGCGTTACGGATGGCGTCGTATTTGGCCATGCGCGGCTTTCGATCATCGACCTGTCGGACGAGAGCAACCAGCCTTTCCAGATATCCGATCGCTACTGGTTGATCTATAACGGGGAAATCTTCAACTATTTGGAATTGCGCGGGGAGCTAGAGGCGCATGGCGCCGTGTTCCAGACGAGCGGCGATACCGAGGTTCTGCTGCGGGCCTATATCCAGTGGGGCGAGGATTGCGTTAGCCGCTTCAATGGCATGTGGGCCTTTGCCATCTACGATCGCGCGGAACAGACGCTGTTCGCCTCACGCGACCGGTTCGGAATCAAGCCGTTCAACTATGCGGTGCACGACGGCCAGTTTCTGTTTGCGTCCGAGATAAAGTCGTTGCTCCATTATGCGCCGGCGCTGGCCGAACCCGACTATCGCGCCATTGCCAATTATTGCCGCACTTCGGTCGGCGCGCAACATGAACAGAGCTGGTTTCGCGACGTTCGCCGTCTGCAGCCGGGGCATAATCTGGCGATCGGCGCCGACGGCGTCATGCGGCTGTGGCGTTATTGGGATTATCCGGTCGGAAAGAGCGACATCAGCTTTGACGAAGCGCGACGCCAATATGCCGACCTGTTCGAGGATGCGGTCCGTTTGCGGATGCGGAGCGACGTGCCGCTCGGCATCACCCTGTCGTCGGGGATCGATTCCAATTCGATCGCGTCGGTCATGCAGGTTATCGACCCCGCGCCGCATCACAGTTTCACCGCGCGCTTCGAGGATTCCGAGGGGCTGGTGCAGGACGGCGCCATCTATCAGAACAGCTCGCGCCGGATCGATGAATCGGTGGTGGCCCGTGCGGTGGCCGAAAGGTTGGGCCTCGACGCGCATATCGTCGATACCGATTATTCGGACTTTGTCGGTCGCCTCGGCCAGATCGTCTATCATCTGGAAAGCGGCAACAGCTCGCCAGCGGTGATCCCGCTGATGCAG
This sequence comes from Sphingopyxis granuli NBRC 100800, assembly GCF_001591045.1. Classification (GTDB taxonomy): domain Bacteria; phylum Pseudomonadota; class Alphaproteobacteria; order Sphingomonadales; family Sphingomonadaceae; genus Sphingopyxis; species Sphingopyxis granuli. The sequence goes on from NZ_BCUA01000033.1 coordinate 15,707, forward strand.
CTCCTGACCGAGGCACGCAAGCGCCTGACGGTCGTTCTGGACGGGCAGGGGGCCGACGAACTTCTGGCCGGTTATATTTCGGCGGTGATCTGGCCGGCGGAACGCGACCTGATCGCGTCGGGGCGCGTTAGGAAGGCGTGGCGCGGGCTTCGCCAATATCTGAAGACGTATACGCTGCGTTCGCTGCTGGTTCTCGTGGCGCGGCAGGCGAGCAACGACCTGCCCTGGATTTCCCGCCTGCAACAGCGACTGCGGGGGCTCGATGCCATTTACGGCCCGCGCCTTCGCGAACAGGCGCCCCTTGCCGATTTCCCGCCGCTGCAGCCAGTAGACGGGGAGGGGGCTCTCGCAAAGCGGCTGCGCGAGCAGCACAGCGGCGGGCTCGTCAATCTGCTGCATTATGGCGATGCCATTTCGATGGCGAACAGCCTTGAGGCGCGGATGCCCTTTCTGGACCACCGTCTGGTCGAATTCGTCTGGCCGCTTCCCGGCGATTTCAAGGTCGAACTGGGCATCGGAAAATATATCCACCGCCAGGCGATGCGCGGACTGGTTGATGACGCGATCCTGGACGAGACAACCAAATATGGCTTCACAACCCCGATCGACCAGCAATTCCGCAAGCCGCATGCCGATGGCGAAGGCCCGCTCGACATGCTGCTCAGCACGCGCTGTCTCGCGCGCGGCCTGTTCGATGCCGAAGGGTTGAAGGCGTTGGTCGAGGATCATCGCACCGGCCGCAAGGATCACGGCACTTTGCTGTTCCGCTTGTTGAGCGTCGAGCTATGGTTTCGTATCTTCATCGATGGCGAGACGCCAGCCGGCGGATATGACAAGGCGGCTGCATGCCCCCCTGTTCGCCGATCATACCATCATTCCCCGCACGCTGGACGGAGACATGATCATGCCGTCGCCCGTTTATCTCTGGTCGAAACTGCTGCAGAAGATTCGCGGCGCGGCAATTCGTGGGAGCGAGGTGCACCGGACATCGAAAGTGGAGCCGGGCTCTGGTTTCGTCGACAGCACGATGGGACGGCACAGTTTCTGCGGCTATGATTGCGAAATCGTGACCGCCGACATCGGTCATTTCTGCTCGATCGCCAACTATGTGACCATCGGCGGCGGTCGGCATCCGATCGAATGGGTCGGCAGCTCTCCGGTCTTTTATGAGGGACGCGACAGCGTTGCCAAAAAATTCTCGACGTTCGCGCGTCCCGCTCCGTCGCGTACCATAATCGGCAGTGATGTCTGGATCGGTTATCGCGCCATATTGATGCAGGGGATAACGGTCGGGCATGGAGCGGTGGTCGGTGCCGGTGCCGTGGTGACGCATGACGTGCCGCCCTATGCCATCGTCGCAGGCTCTCCCGCACGCATTGTCCGTTACCGGTTTGACGAACCGCTTCGCCAGGCGTTGCTCGCAAGCCGATGGTGGGATCGGCCGGATGAGGTGATCGAGCGCTGCGCGGAGCATATCCGCGACCCCTGGAAATTCTTGGAACGGCTTGAGCAATGCGAATAGCACATATCTGCCTCGCGGCGTTTTACATCGACGGTTTCGGATATCAGGAGAATATCCTGCCGCGGATCCACAGGAAGATGGGGCACGAGGTAATGATCGTCGCCTCGACCGAGACCTATCTTGATCGCACGCGGCTGGGCTATGTCGAACCGTCGAGCTATATCAACGAAGATGGTGTGCCGGTGCATCGGTTGCCCTACGCCTCGTGGATACCGAAGCGACTTCAGGCCAAGGTCCGCGCCTATAAGGGCGTTGAACGGTTGCTGGAGGAGTTCAGGCCCGACCTGATTTTCGTCCACGACGTCCAGTTCTGGGATTTCCTGGCCATCCGCCGCTATGTGCTCCGGCGCCCGACGCCGGTCTATGCCGATTGCCACACTGACTATGTGAACAGCGCACGCGGTTTCGTATCGCGCCACATACTGCACGGCCTTTTCTATCGAGCTATCTTGCGCCGCGTGTCGCCGATCGTGCAGCGTTTTCTGCCGACCCTGCCGGTGCGCGGCGATTTCCTGCACGAAGTGTATGGGTTGGACCGCGCCAAGATGGAACTGCTTCCCTTCGGCGTCGATGATACGCAGACCGAAGGGCTCGATCGCGAGCAGGTCCGGCGCGAGGCGCGCGCCGAATGGGGCGTCCCCGACGACGCATTGCTGTTCGTAACCGGAGGCAAGCTCGACCTCAGGAAGAATATTCACACATTGATCGATCGTTTCTCGCGGGCAAAGCGCGAGGGCGAACTCGGCGATGCCCACCTTCTCGTTTTTGGCCAGGCGACGCCGGAGGTGCAGGCCGAACTCGACGCCATCGATATCCACGAGCATGTGCATATGCTGGGCTGGACCCCGGCGAATGAGATTTACCGCGCCTTTTGGGCGGCGGATTTCGCACTGTTTCCCGGGACGCACTCGGTCTTGTGGGAAGAGGCGATCGGCCACGGGCTCGGCGCCGTCTTCCATCACTGGCGCGGAATGGACCATCTCGATCTCGGCGGCAATGCACGCATCATTCAGGAGGCCGCTCCTGAAGCGCTCGACCGGCTGCTCCGCGAACTGGTCGCGAATGATGGTGCCGAGATCAGGCGCATGAATAGCGTCGCCGCCGAAAAGGGGTCGCGCGTTTTCTCATTTAGCGCAATTGCTGCCAAGGCGATCGCATAGCGGCGGGTGCGTTGCTGTACGCAAAATGCGGCCATGGGGCTTTACGAGGAAATCGAGTCAGAGTAAGCGTTCAAACATGAACGAAGCCGATGACCTTCCTGCCGGACTCGCCGCAAGGCGACCGTGGCGCGGTGGGCGCGCGCCCGCGTGACCAATCGGAAGAGCATCAATCGGCACGAAGATGTGCACTTCCGCGCCCTCAGGATGCTGGAGGCCAATCCGCAGATCAGCCAGCGTGAACTCGCGCGCGCGCTGGGCGTCAGCCTGGGCGGGATCAACTATTGCCTGAATGCACTTGCGGAAAAGGGGCATGTCAAGATCGCGAACTTCCGCTCGTCGCAGAACAAGATCGGCTATATTTATGAGCTGACGCCGGAAGGCATCGCGCACCGGGCCGTGCTCGCGTCTCGCTTCATCAAGCGGAAAATGGCCGAATATGAAGCGCTGAAGGCAGAAATCGAAAGCTTGCAAGCCGACATGGGCGCGAACGCGCCGGTCGAGGACGGTTGAGGCGAGGCGGAAAACCGCGGCGGTAAATCCGCAAAGCTTGCGCCCTTGATGCAGGCAATAATCCGAGAAACGAGAGGATAAAATCGTGCACAGCAATATTGAGGTCATCGGCGAAGGCGAAGTGGTCGTTGGCAGGAACGTGTCGATCGCGCCGGGCGTCAAGATCGTCTTTCACAAACCGGCGCGTGTAGAGATCGGCGACTATTGCGCGATCGGAGCAGGCGTCAAATTCATCGTGAACGGCGGCGCTGTGAGCCTCGGCGACTGGACGACATTGCACGACGATTGCCTGGTGCTGTCGACGCATGGGGTCGCCATCGGTCAGCATGGCTGGTTCGGGCAAAACACCGTCCTCGATGGCAGCGGGGGCCTGACCATCGGCAACGGCGTTCGCGTCGGCATGTATTCGCAAATATGGTCGCATGTCGCGGCCGGGGAGCGCATCGAGGGCTGCACGCTCTATGGCGAACGGCCGGTAGCAATCGAAGACGATGTGTGGCTCGTTGGATCGTGCATCGTTGCGTCGGGGGTCACGATCGGACGTCGGACGGTGGCGTTGATCGGATCGAATATCACCCGGTCCTGGCCTGCCGAAGTGGTGCTGGCCGGATCGCCCGCCGCCCAAAAGGAGACATTGTCCTTCTACAAGAACGTAACGCCGGACGAGAAGTGGGACATGCTGAACGGATGGCTGCGCGACCTGGAAACAGAACTGGGTATCGAAAAGCTGTCCGACGCGGATGGCACGCTCGCCTATCGCTCGCAGAATGGGGACGCGGCCGAGGTCATTGTCTTTGTCGCGGATGATGCCCGCCAGCAGGCCGTCACGGAACGTTTCAGCGGGGCGACCATCTGTAACATCGACACCAAGGCGTATGAGAAGCGGTTCACGCGCATCGAACAGCGCGTGTTGAAAGCCTTGTCGAACAACAAGGTTCGGTTCCTCTCGGCGTGACCCCGTCGGCGCACACCGTGTCGATTGGCTGCTGGAAAGCGGATATTCTATGACTTTGTCGCCTCTCCCCCTCGTCAAGGTCGCGATGCCGCCGCGGGAACGGCTGATGCCGGCGCTCGAAGAGGTGCTGTACAGCGGCATGATCGGCGAGGGCGAAGCCGTCTATGACTTCGAGCGCCGCTTCTGCGCGCAATTCGGCCTGCCGGTGGCGCTCGCGACGAGCAGCGGCACGGGCTCCCTGCATGTTGCCTTGTTGCTTGCCGGTGCCGGGCCGGAGCGAGAGGTCATCACGACCTCGATGACCGCCGAGCCGACCAATACGGTCATCATGCAGACGGGCGCGACGCCGGTATTCGCCGATGTCGATCCCGATACGGGCAATCTGTCGCCGGACGCCATCCGTGCCGCGATCTCCGAACGCACCGCGGCGATCTGTGTGGTGCATTATGCGGGCTACCCCGCCGACCTCGCCGCGTTGCGGTCCATAGCCGACGCGCATGGTATCGCGCTGGTCGAAGATTGCGCGCACGCGCTCGGTGCGCGTTACGCCGGCAAGCCGATCGGAACGATCGGTGATTCAGCGATATTTTCGCTGCAGGCGATCAAGCATATGACCACGGTCGATGGCGGCATCCTCGCGCTGCGCGACGCTGATCAGACTTTGCTGGCGAAACAGTTCCGCTGGTTCGGACTGACCAAGGGCGTGCCGCGCACCGAAGTCGACCTGAAGCGCCCGGGCTTTAAATATAATATGAGCAATGTCACCGCGACGATCGGCCTGGCGCAGTTGGAGCATATCGACAGCCTTATCGCCCGCCACCGCGACAACGGGCGGTTTTTCGACCGTGAGCTTGCGGGGATCGCAGGCCTTCGTCCGGCCCCCGTCGCGACCGATGCCGATCCGAGCTATTGGCTATACACGCTGCTCGCGGACAATTCGGACGAGGTCGAGCGTTGCCTTGGCGCCATCGGCGTGAACGCGTCGAAGCTACACCGCCCGAACCATCTTCACTCGGCTTTCGCACCTTTCGCCGGGCCGCTACCGGGGCTGGAGCGCTTCTACGACCGGTTGATTCACATTCCCTGCGGCTGGTGGGTCGATGATGAGGATCGGCAGCGGATCGTCGATGCCCTGGCGAAAGGATAGAAATGGCCATTCCGCTCTTCGACTGCCGCGTTGATGAAGCCGCGATCGCCGCAATGACGCCGGTGCTGGCGTCGGGCCAGCTTGCATCGGGCGCGCATGTCGGGGCGCTGGAGAGTGATTTGTCGGCGCGCCTGTCGGGGCGTCCGGTGGTGGCGCTCAGCGATATGACACAGGCGATCGAACTGGCGCTGCGTCTGGCCGGCATCGGTCCGGGCGACGAAGTGCTGACGCTCTCCTACAATTGCATGTCGTCGAACAGCGCGATCCGCAACGTCGGCGCGTCGGCCGTCTGGGTGGATATCGATCCGGCGACGGCGACGATGGATGTCGGCCACGCCCGATCGCAGATCACGCCGGCGACGCGCGCCATCATCGTCTACCATGTCGCCGGTTATCCGGCCGACGCAGCGGCGCTTCGCGCGCTGTCCGACGAGGCGGGGCTGGTGCTGATCGAGGATGCCAACGCTGCACTCGGCGCCAGCCTTCCCGATGGCCGCGCCGTAGGGACGATCGGCGATTTTGCGATCTTTTCCTTTTATGCCAGTCGTCAGGTCAATGCGATCGAAGGCGCCGCGTTGCTGTGCCGGGACGAGGAGGATGCGGCGAGGGCACGACGCCTCCGCCGCTTCGGGATCGACCAGGGCCGCTTTCGCGATCCGCTGGGCGAGATCGACCCGCGGGCCGACATTGCGGAAATCGGGCTTGCGGCGACCCTGCCCAACGTCAACGCGGCGTTGGCGCGCCATAATCTCGAGCTGCTCGATGCACGGCAGCATAGCGTTCGTGCCAATGCCGCGGTGATGACGACGGCACTCGAACACATCGCGGGTGTCGAGGCCGTTCGGCCGTTGACGGGAACCTTCCCGGCTTTCTGGGGACTGCTGCTGCTTTGTGACGAGCGCGATGATCTGCTGGCGACCCTGAAGGAGAAGGGTATCGGCAGCTCCAAGCTGCATCAGCCAAATCATGTCTATTCGGGCTTTGGCAGCCGGGCGGCCGCCTTGCCGGGAACCGACATGTTCATCGATCGCATCCTTGCGATTCCTGTCGGCTGGTGGATAGGGGCGGCCGAACGGCAGCAGATTGTGGATACGATAGCGGGCGCGTTGCGGAAATGACTACGCTAAGGCAACGCGGAGCCTTGCTGTAAGCAAGACGATAGTACGAGTACGGAGTTTTCATGTTCAAAGATAAGACGTTGATGATCACCGGCGGAACGGGCTCGTTCGGCAAGACCGTATTGAGCCGCTTCCTTGCGACCGACGTCGCGCGGATCGTGATCTTCAGCCGCGACGAGAAGAAACAGGAAGACCTCCGCATCAAGCTGCGCAGCAGCAAGGTGTCGTTCGTGCTGGGCGACGTGCGCGATTTCGATTCGGTCAACAATGCGATGCACGGCGTCGATTATGTGTTTCATGCCGCCGCCTTGAAGCAGGTGCCGTCGTGCGAATTCTATCCGATGGAAGCCGTCCGCACTAATATCGTCGGGACGGAGAATGTCGCGCGCGCGGCGATTGCGAACAAGGTCAAGCGCCTGGTGCTGCTGAGCACTGACAAGGCGGTTTATCCGATCAACGCGATGGGGATTTCCAAAGCGATGGCGGAGAAGATTCTGATCGCGCGGGCGCTCGCGTCGCCGCCGGGCGGACCCGTGATGTGCGCGACCCGCTACGGCAATGTCATGGCATCGCGAGGGTCGGTAATTCCGTTGTTCATCGAGAAGATCAAGGCGGGGATGCCGCTGCGCGTCACCGACACGCGCATGACCCGTTTCATGATGTCGCTCGATGAATCGGTCGATCTGGTTCTGCACGCGTTCGAGAATGGCGGCCAAGGCGATATCTTCGTGCAGAAGGCGCCGGCCTGCAGCCTCGAGAATCTGAGCGCGGCGCTCAAGACACTCTTCAATTCCGATGCACCCATCGAGATCATGGGCACGCGGCACGGCGAAAAGCTCTACGAAACGCTGGTGTCGCGCGAAGAGATGGCCAAGGCGGACGATATGGGCCGCTATTATCGGATCCCCGCTGACAATCGCGACCTCAACTACGAACTTTTCATCAGCGAAGGGAATGTCGAGGCCAATGTGGTCGAAGATTATACCTCGCACAACACGCAGCAACTGTCGGTCGAAGAGACGATGACGCTCATGCGATCGCTGGCCTATGTGCGCCAGGAACTGGGTGAAGAGTGATCGAGGCCGCACCGTGAAGGAAGGTTCCACACCCGCCACCGATAGCGGGCTCCTGTTGTCGATCGCCATTCCGACCAAGAACCGTCAGCCCTATCTGATCAACCTGGTCGATGAATTGCTGCGGTCGGACCGGCAGGATTTCGAAATCGTCCTGCAGGACAATTCGGACGATGACCAGCTGTTCGCCTATGTGGCTGGGCTTGATGACGCGCGCGTTCACTACGCCTATGTCGGCGAGTGGATTTCGGTGGTCGACAATTGCGACGCCGCCGTCCGCCGCTGTTCGGGCGACTATGTCTGCATGCTGGGCGACGACGACGGCGTCATGCTGGACGAGGCGCTGGAGGAAATGGCGGCGGCCAAGCGGGAGGGCGCGGATGCCGTCATGGGGCCGGTGCTGCTTTATACTTGGCCCGACATCACCCATCGCAACATCAGCGGTCTCGGCGGCAAGCTTTACCGACGTCCCCTCTTCGGCCTGCGAAGGAACGCGGACCCGCTCGCGGACGCGCGCCGCGTCGTAGCGCGAAGCGGCGCCATGGGGCTGGAAGGCTTGCCCTGCGTCTATCAGGGGTTCGTCGGCCGCGCGGTTCTCGATGAGGTTGCCGCGCGGACCGGAAGCTGTTTTCCCGGCGCGAGCCCCGATATGGCAAATGCGATCGGCATCGCTAGCTTCGTCAAGCAATGCCGTTGGGTCGATCGGCCGCTCGTGATTGCCGGGCATAGCCGGAGCAGCGGCGCGGGACGGGGGACGATGCGCGAACATCGCGGCTCGATTGCCGAGCAGCGTCACCTGCCGGCCGACACCGTGCAGACATGGCACCCGCAGATTCCCTTCTTTTGGTCGGGGCCGACCATTTATGCCCAATCGCTCCGCACTGCGATCGATCGAACGGGAACGGGCGCGGCGCTCGGCGTCCCGGGGGACGCGTGCCTTTACAGCGCCTGCTTCATCTTCGAGCGGTCGTACGCGACGGATATACGCGCTGCGATGGGCAATTCCCGCGAGGGGATCGTGACGCTGATTCCGAAGATGATCTATTATGCGCTGGTCATCACGGCCAAGCGCGCGGTGCAGTTCAAGAACAACATGTTCGTCCGCTTCTTTCCCGACAAGGCTGCTATCGAAGCGGCCTCGATCGCCGAGGCGATCGTTGCGGTCCGAATGCAGCGGCGTTGGCGTTAGGGAGGGGCCAATGGGAAAGGTCGGGTTAGCGCTGCAATCGCTATTCCGCGAGTTCATCCTGCTTTTGCCCGATGAATTCAGCAAGTTTCGCGTCCGCTATTATAACCGCCACGGCTGCCGGATCAGCCGGGGCGCGTCGCTGTCGCCCAATGTTCGGGTGCGCGGCCTCCTGGAGATGGGCGCGGGCAGTTCGATCGCCCAGAACGGATCGATCGGCGGTTGGGGAGCGGGGGTCTTCATCGGTGAAAATGTGATGATCGCACCGAATGTGGTGATCGTGGCTTTCGATCATGGCACGGCCCGCACCGACATCCCGATGGCGCAGCAGGAGAATGTCGAGGCGCCGGTTCATATCGAGGACGACGTCTGGATCTCTGCCAACGTCACCATCGGTAAGGGGGTCCGGATCGGCAAGGGATCGATCATCGGAGCGAACAGTTATGTGAACCGGGACATCGCGCCCTATAGTATCGCCGCAGGCGTCCCGGCCAAGGTGATCAAAAGCCGGCGCGGCGATGCATAGGAATATCATTGCGAACATAGCCGGTCGGTTCTGGTCGACGATATCCAATTTCATTTTCCTGCCGCTCTATATCCACGTCCTTGGCGTCGAAAATTATGCGGTCATCGCCTTCACCCTGATCGTTGCGGGCATGTTGATGGTGCTCGACCTCGGACTGTCCGCATCGATCACGCGCGAAATCGCGCGGCGGGACGTTTCGGACCACGAAAAATACCGGACATTCCGTACGCTGGAGAAGATTTACGTCGTCGTGCTGCTCGTCTGCGGGGGGGTGGGCCTTGCGCTTGCCCAACCAGTCGCGATCAAGTTCATCAGCGCCACGACCGTCGACCGCGAACTGATCGCCTTGTGCCTCAAGATCATCGCCTGGGAAGCGGGGCTGCAGCTTCTTTTCCGCTTTTACGTCAGTGCGATGATGGGGCTGGAGCGGCAGGTCGAGGCCAATATATTCAACATCGTCTGGGGTGCCGCACGCAACGGGCTGGTGCTCCTGCCGCTTCTCCTGTGGCCGACGTTACCGGTTTTCTTCACCGCGCAGCTGGTCGCCACCCTGGTGGTGATGCTGGTCGCCGGATGGCGGCTCGGCGGCGTTATGGCGGCCTGGCGGCCCGCCGCGGTCCCGCTGATCGACTGGGACGCGATACGGCGGATTCGCGGATTTGCGGCCGGGATATTCCTCATCGCCATCGTTGCGCTCGTGAATACACAGCTAGACCGTATCGTGCTCAGCCGCCTGCTCAATCTAGAGTATCTTGCCTATTACAACGTCGCCATCGCCATGGGTACGGGCCTGATCGCAATTGCCTCGCCGTTTCAGGCCGCGATCCAGCCACGGATGACCGCCTGGTTTTCGGAGGGCAGGGGCGGCGATGCAGGCGCGCTCTATTTTCGGGTCACGACGCTGGTCGCGGTTCTCGTCTTTCCGGTCATGGCGACGATTGCCGTCAATGCACAGATGGTCGTGATGGCGTGGACAGGCAATGCAGACCTTGCAAGGAACGTCGCGCCTTTCGTCCCGTGGGTTCTCGCATCCTATTCGCTGCTGGCGATGTCCTCGCTGACGTACAGCGTCGCGCTGGCCAACGGTTATACCCGGTTCAACAATGTGCTGGGGCTGATTTCGCTGTGTGTTTCCATTCCGGGCTATTGGCTGGCGGTAAGCCATTTTGGCGCCGTGGGAGCCGCAGCCCTTTTCTTCGTCATACAGTTTTCGGTTTCCACGGCCTTTCATGTGCTCGTGGACGGACGCTTCCTCGGGCTCGGCGTCGTTTCGACCTATTTGCGGTTGTTCCTCGTTCCGGCGGCGACCGCCGTCGCGCTGGCATTTGCATTCGCCCGTGTCGCGGCGCCATCGGATCCCTCGCGCATCATGATGATCCTGTATCTGGGTTCGTCGCTTGCGGCAGTTCTGGCCGGGGTCGCGCTCGTCGTCACGCTGCTGTTCGGAATGAGATGGAGCTTCGCCGACCTGGGCCGCGGGCATGGATGAAACGGCGCTGACAACGGGCTTGCGCCAGCGGTCGCGTGCGGGTAGCTGCCATGCAGATGCTCAGCAGTGCGCCACGATAGAATGGCCGGCTGAAGCGCCGCAGAAAATGTCGGACAATGCGTAAACTCTATATCCCCTCGGTGGCCATCCTGGCTTTCAGCTATCCGCTTACCACGGTGCTTCTGCTTGTGCTGAAGGTACCGCTGAGCGCGCTGAGCCTGTTCAATTATGGCATCAAGGGACTGGTCACGGCCGTCTTTGGGCTGGCGATGGCGTTTTCCATTGCCAAGCGTAATTCGATTGTCCCGACCTTGATTCCGCTATTTGCCCTGTTCGGAATTTTTGGCGTTCGACTTCTTTACGACGTCATCGGGCTGGATATCGTCCCTCCGCTCAGCAGCGCCAGCTATATTCTTCTGTATTTCTTTGGGCTGACGGTGTTGCCGGTGCTTTCGATCGCCTTCTCGTTCGAACCGGAGGATATGGAAACCCTGCACAAATGGATGTTCTGGACGCTTGTGCTAACCAATATCGCGTTGTTCTATTATGTTCTTTCGGCAGGCAACCTGGCAGCCGAGAACACGCTGGCCTATCGCTATCAGGTCAGCGGGCAGGATGATGCCACATCGGTTCTGAATCCCATCACGATCAGCCTGATGGGATCGGTGCTCCTGCTATTCGTCGTCGGCCGGTTCGCTGCTTTCTCTACCATGTCGCCGCTGTCGCAGGGGGTCCATCTGGTCGTTTTCGCCGTCGGGCTTGCGAATATGCTGTTGGGCGGTTCACGCGGCCCGGTCGTCGCCTTTGTCTTCGGGCTCATATTCGTCGCGGCATCGGCGCTGAAGGGCAGTTCGGGCAGGCCCGGCCAGTTCAAGATACGACCGCGCGTCTGGATCTATCTGGGTCTCATGATGGCTGGCGGCGTCATGGTCGCGCTTTTCAGCGACCTTACCATCGCCGCATTCGACCGCTTCCGGACGATGTTCGACGGCAGCGGGTCGCGTATCATCGAGGAACGCGACTATATCGCCGCAGCGGCCTGGGACGATTTTACGAAGTCCCCGGTCATCGGGTACAGCTATATCACGATGAACGGCACGGCGTTGGCGCACAATGTGTTCCTCGAATCCTTCATGGCGCTCGGCGTGATCGGCGGGGGTGTCTATCTCCTGTGCCTGTTCATCATTCTGAAGGGCATTTGGAACGGCGTGACGGGCCGGTTCGGACCCTATGGTTATTCGGTGTCCCTCGCGGCTGCGGCGCTGCTTGCGCTGTCGATGACTTCAGGCTCGATCGGGCAATCGCCCGAAATATGGGGCATGGTAGCGCTGAGCATGAGCATGGCACATATTCAGCGCCGACGCGATGCTGGCCCAAGCTATCGCGGCCAGCCGGTCAGGAGAGGCTCTCCGCCCCGTGCGGTTCGCAGCCCGGCGTCCTGACGCTTCCTTACTCGGTTCCAAGGTGGATTTATGACGGCTCGCCCCTATCAGATTTGCTCGCGCTGCGTGATGGACACCAGCGACGAACAGATCCTGTTCGACGAAAGCGGCGTGTGCGACCATTGCCACGCCTTCGACAATGACGTCGTGCCGCATTGGCACCCCGACGGGCGCGGCCGCGCGGAGGTCGAGCGGACTGTCGCGCGGATCAAGGAAAGTGGCAAGGGCAAGCAGTTCGATTCCATTCTCGGCATGTCGGGCGGTCTCGACAGCTCGTATATGTTGCACCTGATGGTGAAGGAGTTCGGGCTTCGTCCGTTGGTCTTTCACGTCGACGGCGGATGGAACAGCGATATCGCGGTCAGCAATATCCAGAATCTCGTCGGCGGGCTCGGGCTCGATCTCTACACCGAGGTGATCAACTGGGAAGAAATGCGCGATTTCCAGCTCGCATTTTTCAAATCCGGCGTCTCGCACCTCGATATTCCGCAGGACCATGCTTTTATCGCGACGCTGTACCATTTCGCGAACGAGCATGGCATCAAGTGGATCCTCAACGGTGGGAACATCTCGACCGAATGCGTCCGCAACCCGAAGGAATGGCTCTATTACGGCACGGACATGCCCCAGCTTCGCGACATCCATCGCCAGTTCGGGACGCGGCCGCTGAAAACCTATCCGATGAGTTCCATCCTGTTTCACAAATTCTATCTGCGTTATGTGCGCGGAGTGCGGGTCTTCAAACCGCTCGATCTGCTGCCCTATACAAAGGCACTGGCGATTGAGACGTTGAGCAATGAATATGGTTGGAAAGCCTATCCGCAGAAGCATTTCGAGAGCCGCTTCACCAAATTTTTCGAGGGCTATTGGCTGCCGACCCGCTTCGGCTACGACACGCGCCGGGTCCAGTTTTCGTCCCTGATCCTGACGGGGCAAATGCCGCGCGAGGAGGCGGTCGCGAAGCTGGAAGCGCCAGCCTATGACCCCGCGACGATCGACGATGATTTCGAGTTTATCGCGAGCAAATTGCGTATCGGCGTGGACGAACTCCGCCGCTATCACGAGATGCCCAAAAAGAGCTATCGCGATTATAAGAACCAGGAATGGATGTTCGATCTGGGCGCCAAGGTGCTGAAAGCAATTGGTGCGGAAAAGGCCACGAAGCGCTAAAGGGCAGGCATGATCGCGATTATCGACTATGGTTCCGGCAACGTCGGGGCCATCATGAACATCCTGCGCCAGCGAAAAATTCCGCACATGCTGACGGGCGACCCGAAGGAACTGGCCGAAGCTGATCGCTTCATCCTTCCGGGCGTCGGCGCTTTTGATCCGACGATGGAAACGTTGCAGCGTTCGGGCATCGTTGATGCGCTGAGCGAAGAGGTGCTGGGGAAAGGCAAGAAGGCGCTCGGCATCTGCGTGGGAATGCACCTGCTCGCGGAAGGAAGCGATGAGGGCAGCCTGCCGGGCCTTGGCTGGATTCCGGGCTGCGTCCGCAAGATCGATGCCCGGCGGCTCAATTCCAAACCCAAGCTGCCGCATATGGGTTGGAACAGCGTTGCAATTACGCCCGGTGCGGCGCTGTTCGACGGGATCGATGCCGATCGCGGCTTTTATTTCCTGCACAGCTATTATTTCGACGCTGCCGACCCCGCTCATGTAAAGGCGCGCGTTTCCTACGGCGACGACCTGCCGTGTGCGGTCGAGCGCGAGAATGTCTTTGGCATGCAGTTCCACCCCGAAAAGAGCCATGCGAACGGGACGCAGGTCTTCGTGAATTTCGCGGACGCCGCCTGATGTTGCGGTCGCGGATCATTCCCTGCCTGTTGATGCAGGACAGCGGCCTGGTGAAGACGCGGCAGTTTGGCGACCCCAAATATGTCGGCGATCCGATCAACGCCGTCAAAATCTATAATGAAAAGCAGGTCGATGAACTCTCGATCTATGACATCGACGCGACCGTTCAGGGGCGCGGCCCTGATTTCGATCATCTGCGGAGCATTGCGGTCGAGAGCCGGATGCCGCTTTGCTATGGCGGTGGCGTCCGCAGTGCCGCCGATGCGGTCAAGCTGATCAAGCTGGGGTTCGAAAAGGTCTCCGTCAGCGCCGCGGCGGTGGAACGGCCGGCGCTGATCCGCGAGCTGGCGGATGCGGTCGGCCGACAGAGCGTGGTCGTGACGGTCGATGTGAAGAAAGGCGGCCTGTTGGGGCGCCTTGGCGTCTTTACCCACAATGGCAAGCGGGCGGCGAAAGTGAAGCTCGCCGATTTTGTCCCGATGATCGAAGATCAGGGCGCGGGCGAAATCGTGATCAACCATATCGACCGCGACGGTATGATGCAGGGCTATGACCTTGAGCTCGCACGGTCGGTTCGTGCTGCGGTCGATATTCCGACCACCATGCTGGGCGGCGCCGGCAGCGTCGATCACATGCGCGAGCTGATCGACGCGATCGGCACCTGCGGCGCCGCGGCGGGCAGCCTGTTCGTGTTTAACGGCGTGTACCGCGCGGTCCTGATTTCCTACGCGCGCCCGTAGCGGCGACGCATGCATCCGGTAATTTTTCGAGGCAGATTCTAGTTATGCAGCAAATCCTTCAGGATCTTGGCAGCGGCGAAACCATCCTCGTCACCGCACCGGCACCGCAGGTGCGGCGGGGTCAGCTTTTGATCGATACGACCAAGTCGCTGATTTCGACCGGCACCGAACGCATGCTGGTCGATTTTGGCAAGGCGGGGATGATCGCAAAGGCCCGGGCGCAGCCGGAAAAGGTCGCACAGGTGCTCGCCAAGGTGAAAACTGATGGGTTGCTGACCACGATCGACGCGGTCCGTTCCAAGCTGGGGAAGCCGATTCCGCTGGGGTACAGCAATGTCGGCGTCGTGCGCGCAGTCGGGGCGGGCGTCGAGGGTTTTGCGGTCGGCGACCGGGTTGTTTCGAACGGACCGCACGCCGACGTCGTCAGCGTGCCGCAGAATCTGTGCGCGCGCATTCCCGACAGTGTAAGCGATGAAGCGGCAAGCTTCACCGTCGTCGCCAGCATCGGCTTGCAGGGTATCCGTCTGGCACAGCCGACGCTCGGCGAGACAGTGGTGGTCACGGGTGTCGGCCTAATCGGCTTGCTGACCGTCCAGCTGCTGCGCGCGCAGGGCTGCCGCGTGCTCGCGATCGATTTCGACGCGGAAAAGCTGGCGATCGCGCGGGCTTTCGGGGCAGAGACCTGCAACCCCGGAGCGGGCGAGGACCCCGTTGCCGCAGGTATGGCTTTCAGCCGCGGGCAGGGCGTCGATGCCGTCATCATCACCGCTTCGACCAAATCGAACAATCCGGTAACCCAGGCGGCGCAGATGAGCCGCAAGCGGGGGCGTATCATATTGGTCGGCGTGACCGGGCTCGCGCTCAATCGCGCCGATTTCTATGAGAAGGAACTGACCTTCCAGGTCAGCTGCTCCTATGGACCGGGCCGTTACGATCCCGCCTATGAGGAACGCGGCAACGACTACCCGCTGGGCTTCGTCCGCTGGACCGAGCAGCGGAACTTCGCCGCCGTTCTCGATCTGCTCGCGTCCGGGCATCTGTCGATCGATGGATTGGTGTCGCACCGCGTTGCCTTTGCCGAAGCCCCTGATGCCTATGCGCTGCTCACCAGCGACAAGGGGGCGCTCGGCATCCTGCTTGACTATCCGCATGCCATCGAGTCGCGGCATAGCAGCATCGTCGATCTGATTGCGGATGGTGAACGAAGCGCATCTTCTCCCGCGGCCCCAGTGCTGGGTTTCATCGGTGCCGGAAACTATGCTTCGCGTGTCCTGATCCCCGCTTTCGCAAAGGCGGGGGCCAATCTCGACAGCATAGCGTCGGCCGGCGGCACAAGCGGCGTCCTGCATGGCAAGAACGCCGGCTTCCGGCGCGCGGCGTCGGACACCGCCGAATTGCTTGCCGATCCGACGATCAACACGGTCGTCATCGCGACGCGGCACGACAGCCACGCGGACCTCGCGGGGTCGGCGCTCAAGGCGGGGAAGAATGTTTTCGTCGAGAAGCCGCTGTGTCTTACGCGTGAGGAACTGGCCGACGTCAGGGCCGCGCACGATGCGGCGAATACGACGTTAATGGTCGGCTTCAATCGCCGCTTCGCTCCGCTGGTTTCGAGAATGAAATCGCTCGTCGGTCAGGTGGCGGAGCCCAAGGCGTTCGTCATGGTCATGAACGCCGGAGCGATTCCGGCAAGCCACTGGACGCAGGATCCGCAACTGGGGGGTGGCCGCATTGTCGGCGAAGCCTGCCACCATATCGACTTGATGCGCTTTCTGGCCGGGTCGCCGATCGTTTCAGTCGAGGCGCGAAGCATGGGAGCGAACACCGCTCAGCCGCTGACGGAGGACAAGGCGGTCATCACGTTGGGATTTGCCGATGGCTCGTTCGGCACGGTCCACTATCTCGCGAATGGCGGTAACAGCTTCCCCAAGGAGCGGATCGAGGTTTTCGCTGGCGGGCGGACCCTTCAGCTCGATAATTTCGTCGCGCTGCGCGGTTTCAACTGGCCCGGCTTCCGCAAGGAAAAGCTGTGGCGCCAGGACAAGGGACAGGTGGCGTGCGCCAAGGCGTTTCTCGACGCGGTTGCGGACGGGCGCGAGGGGCCGATTCCCGCCGATCAGCTGTTCGAAGTCGCGGAAGCCTCGATCCTTGCTGTCGAAAAGATTCGTGCCCAGCAATAGGTGCCGATGGACGCGGCGGCGCATCGGCCGGGGAGTTTCCCAATGAATATTGGTCGGCTATTCCGGACCGTTCGTCATCTTCGAGCGACACAGGTGTGGCACCGCCTGCGCCAGCGTCTGCCGCATCCGGGCCTGCGTGCCGACAGATTGCCGTCGCTCGCTGTCTCCCCTGCAGATTTTGCCTCGCCCGCAGCGCGTCTGCCGTCGATGGTTGCGGCCGACCGCGCGAATTTCCTGAACAAGGACGGCCCGATCGGGTCCGATTGGGATCCGGCCGGTTTCAGCAAATTGTGGCGCTACAACCTCCACTATTTCGATGACCTCAATGCCGCCGGCGCCGGCGAACGGACCGCGTGGCACCGGGCGCTCGTCGGACGCTGGCTAGCGGGCAATCCGCCGACGATGGGCACGGGGTGGGAGCCCTATCCTACCTCGCTTCGCATCGTGAACTGGATCAAATGGCATCTGCGTGAAGCCATGCTCGACGAGGAGGCGATGGCGAGCCTCGCGCTGCAAACGCGCTGGCTGGCGGGCCGGATCGAATGGCATATTCTGGGCAATCACCTGTTCGCTAATGCCAAGGCGCTGCTGTTCGCGGGACTCATGTTCGAAGGTGACGAGGCGGCAACGTGGCGGCGGACGGCAAGTGCGATTCTCCGGCGCGAGCTGCCAGAACAATGTCTGCCCGACGGCGGTCATTTCGAGCTTAGCCCTATGTACCACCTCCTGTTTCTCGAGGATGCGCTCGATATCGTGAACATCGTCGAGAGCGCGAAACGGGCCGGACGCGCGGACGACGTCGCGGATATCGCCGGGGAGATCGACGCGAGACT
This sequence comes from Sphingopyxis granuli NBRC 100800, assembly GCF_001591045.1. Lineage (GTDB taxonomy): Bacteria > Pseudomonadota > Alphaproteobacteria > Sphingomonadales > Sphingomonadaceae > Sphingopyxis > Sphingopyxis granuli. The sequence goes on from NZ_BCUA01000033.1 coordinate 33,385, forward strand.
TCCGGCCATGTTCGAATGGGCGCGCACGATGAGCCATCCCGACGGAGAAATCGCCTTTTTCAACGACGCCGCTTTCGACATTGCGCCCACCCTTGGCGAACTTACGGCCTATGCCGGGCGGCTCGGGCGCCATGTCGGCGGCGGTCAGACCGGGTCGCGGCTATTGGCATCGTCGGGCTATGCGCGGCTGGAGCGCGGCGGCGCGACGGTCATTGCCGATGTCGCGCGTGCCGGACCCGATTATCTGCCCGGCCATGCCCATGCCGACACCCTCGGTTTCGAACTGTCGCGCGCCGGGCGCCGGATCATCGTCAATGGCGGAACATCGTTGTACGAGCCGGGCGCGGAGCGGCTGCGACAGCGCGGCACGGCCGCGCACTCGACGCTGGTTCTCGACGATGAAAACTCGTCCGAAATCTGGTCGAGCTTTCGTGTCGGCCGCCGCGCCTATCCGCGCGATGTCACGCTGGATGTCGGCGAAATCGTGCGCCTCGCGGGGGAGCATGACGGCTATCGCCATCTCGCGGGCCGGCCGGTCCACAAACGCATCTGGTCGCTTGCCGAGGATCATCTGGAAATTGCCGATCGCATTTCGAGCGCACGGTCGCATCGCGCCGATATCCGTTTCCATCTCGGTAGCGGTTTGACCGCTCACGCACAGGAGGCGTCGCTCGTTGAAATTCGTTGTGGCGCTAGCGGCCGCACGCTCGCTGAGCTGTCCAGCCTTTCGGAGGGAGCGGTCCGGATCGAGGCCGATACGCATCATCCCCGTTTCGGTATCATCGAGCCGACCGAGATGATCGTCATCAGCTATGACAGCGCCAGCATTCCCGACCATCGCACTCGCATAGGCTGGCCCGCTGCATGAACATCACCTTCCTGACTTTCTATTACCCGCCCGACCTCAGCGCCGGATCCTTCCGTGCTGCGGCACTGGTCGATGCCTTGAAGGCGCAGATAAAGCCGGCAGACCGGATCACCGTCATCACGACGAGCCCCAATCGATACAAGCAGGCATCGGTCGAGGCGCCCGACAGTGAAACGCACGGGCCGGTGACGATCAAACGCGTCCGGCTTCCCGCGCACGAGAGCGGAATGGTCGATCAGGCCAAGGCGTTCGCGCATTTTTCGTGGCGCGCTTTGAAGCTGGCACGGGAGAGCCGGCCCGACTTGGTCATCGGCACGTCGTCGCGGCTGTTCACCGCCTCGCTCGCCGGGTTGGTGGCGACACGGTATCGGGCCAAGCTGTATCTCGATATCCGGGATATATTCTCCGATACCATCGGCGACATATTCGGGAACGGCGCGGGCCGGTTTGCCTTGCCGTTGATCTCCGCGATGGAACGGACGACGATACGCCGCGCCGACGCGGTAAATCTGGTTTCACCAGGCTTTCTGGATCTGTTCAGGGCGATGGCACCCGACCAGCAATTCCGGACCTTTACCAACGGTATCGACCCGGAATGGATGCTGCCTCTGGCGCCGGTCGAAAGACAAGCCGGGCGGATAGCGAATATCGTCTTCGCGGGTAATATCGGCGAAGGGCAGGGGCTCCATAAAATCCTTCCCGCCGCCGCCAGGGAGCTGAAAGGAGAAGCGAGCTTCACCATCGTCGGTGCAGGCGGGCGGCGACGGGAGCTCGAAGCGGCCTTGCGCGAGGCGGCGGTTTCCAACGTCCAACTCGTGGATCCGGTGCCGCGATCGCAGTTGGCGGAATATTATGAGGCGGCCGATATTCTGTTCCTTCACCTCAATGATTACCCGGCTTTTGAAAAGGTCATCCCGTCGAAGGTTTTCGAATACGCCGCGACCGGAAAGCCGGTTCTTGCGGGAATCTCCGGCTATGGTGCGCGGTTCATTGCCGACAATATCGCCGGGGCGTCGGTTTTCCCGCCGTGCGACGCCGATGCGATGGCCGACGCAGTCCGCCGCTGCCTTGCCGGTCCGGCCGTTTATGATCGCGCGAGTTTCGTCGAACGCTTCGGACGCAGTGCTATCATGAGGCGGATGGCGACTGATATATTGTCGTTCGGGACCTGAGCCGTTCAAAGCTCGCGGTCAGGCACGTACCTTGTCGCCGCTGCCGCCGCCGGTCAGGGTGCGGAGCAACAGCTTTATGTCGCCGATCAGCGACTGGGTCTCCAGATAGATGGCATCCTGCTGTGCCAGTCGCACCGGATGCGACATGTCGATCCCGTTCACCTGCGCCAATCCGCTGATCCCCGGCGCGATGGCATAGACGCTGCGGTTCGACCGCTCGCGGATCAGTTCTTCCTGTTGCGGCAAGCAGGGACGGGGACCGATCAGGGTCATTTCGCCGGTCAGAAGATTGACCACCTGCGGCAGTTCGTCGAGTTTGGAGGCCCGGAGGAATTTGCCGAGGGGGGTTACGCTCGCGGCGGCGACCTCGTGCGTTGCGACCGATTTGGTGCCGGCCGCCATTGTCCGGAACTTGTAGCAAGTGAAGGGAATGGCATCCCGGCCGACGCGGGTTTGGGCAAAGATTCCGGGACCGGGCGAGGAGAGCTTGATCGCAAGCCAGATCAAACCCAGCAGCCACCAAAAGAACAGCAGTACGACAAGCGCAAAGCCGATGTCGATAGCGCGCTTCGCCCAGCGATAGAGCAGTTTGTCACGAGCGGGTTCGGACAATATCTGATCCGACACGCCGTCTGCTTCGATTTCGAACTCCACAGCCTCCACCAGCCGGTCGAAGGCGGAACAGGGTTGCAATGCCGGCGCCATTTGCCAGAAAAGACTGGCCAGGCCCGATGGTCGCCCATCCAGTCCATAAATCCGGGCGGCATAGATGTTGGAAAGGGGAAGGCCTTCGATAGTGTTAAGCGCCGCGACGGCCTCGCGCTTGCTCACGCTATAGGGGTCGGTGCGCGCCGTATCGAGAGCGTGGACCGTCGAGAGATTGACAAATTTCTTTACCCTGCATCGCAAGGCGGTGGAGGCGAGGTGAACAGCGAAATAGACGTTAGCCTTTCTGAACGCCTCGATATCCTTGGTTTCCGCGTCATTGTTGAGCGCAGCCAAGTGAAGGACGACATCGCATCGCGAAAATTTCGCCTCAAGGTCGCTATAGTCCAACCTGTCCGGACCGCCTTCGTTCGGCGCGACGCTTCGTGAGAAGGCAATCGTCCGGTAACCCGACTGACGTAGCCGGGGTATCAGCGCCCTGCCGATTTTTCCTGACGCGCCAGTAACGCCCACCACAAACTGCTTGGTCATTGCGCGCCTATATCTTTCGGCTCGAACGGGTCAATGCTTGCGAATGCAGAATGAAGTTCGCGCGGAGATGCCGGTGTCACGCAACCGGCCGATTTTCGGCGGCGATGGTGCCCAGCCGAAGAGAATAGGCAATCCAGACTGCGATGATGCACAACAAGCCTTCCATCGCGGTGGCGATCAGACGGCGCTGGTCACGTGTGCGATTTACTAGAAGCCGCAAAAGGCTGGTAGGCACGCCCCGCCAGTCGCCATATTCCTTGATCGCCATCAATTATCCGTTGTTTCGCGGCTTCGTCACCTTTCACAAGGGTACTGACGAGACGCGCCAGTGACATTTCGCTTTCGTCAAAGCGTTGTTTTGACGAACCCGTTTCTAAATCTGCGACGGCTCTTGGCAGAATATGATGGAAAACTTAATCCATGCCGATCGTTCTGTCGCTGCATGAATGGATGTGAGCTTAATCGATTATGGGACTATTGTTCATCATGGGTTAGGATTCGGCTGCCTATCGGCATCGCATGACGTCCAAACCTCACAGGGAGACGTGTTTGACTTGGAACCGGCGTTCAGTCATTGTCGGTATGGGCGCTGCGGCCCTTCCGGTCGGTGCTTGCGGCCAAGTAGCAGTTAATGGAAGAGCATTGCTGACGGCATCCGAATTTCCGGATTTGTCCACAGCGGTGGAGCGCTGGCAGGGCGTCGGCGGCACGTTGGTCATCGACCGGGATTTTATTATCGCCGCGCCGATTATGATGATTTGCCTGCCGGGGCTGTCCTATCATCTAACGACTGACCGGTCGCGCCTGATCCGATATGGCGGCGAACAGGCGCATTGGGCCCTGTGCATCTATTCAGAGGGCGATACACCGTTTCGTATCGATGGTGGCCTGACGATCGATGGGGCGAACCGGGTAGCAATGCCGCTTTTTGTCAGGTTTGAGCCTGTTTCGGGGGATCGGCGCCGCGATTTTCTGGTCAGCGGACTGGCGTGCAAAAACGCTCGTATAGTCCTTGGCAACAGCCCGGTCGATGGAAGGCCTGCGAATTCCTATGGTGCATCAGGAATGCTCTTCATGGGCGGCTTCGACCGTTTGTGCCTTAGCGGTGTGTCGGTCAGCGATGTGTCGCGGGCGGCGCGTTCGGGGGTCGTGGGGTCGAAAGGATCGCTGGGCATCGGCGTGATCGGCGATCTGCACTCGACGAGCAGTGCGCGCCATGTCCTCATCGAGGACTTTGCGGTTTCAAGGGTCGACAGCGATGATCCGCCATTCTCGGTCGAGCGCTTCGATATGGACGGTGTTCTGGTATTCCAGGCGGCAGAGGCCGATGGAACGCGGCCAATCATCCGCCGCGGAACCATCCGAGAAGCGGCCGGGCGTGCGGTGAAGATTTTCGCTCCGGGCGGGGGTGGCGTGACGCGCGATCTGAAGATATTCCGATCAGTTTCGTCGCGCTTTAGCGGTTCGGTCGATGTCAACCACCAGCACGGTGATGGCCTGATCGCCAATATTGACATCACCTATTCGGGGCGCGCGCACGACCTGCCTTCCACCCCTATTTCGATGAGCAGCGGTACGCCACGGCCGATCGCTTTCCCTTTTTCTGTTGGTGAAGTACGCAACGTCCGCATACATGACGCGACCGGCAAGCCGAAAGCGACGCTGATTGGACTACAGTATAATGTGGTTGACGACCAAGGGACGAGGCGATACCGAATTTCACATGTAATCGATGATGGCTTTTCTCTCTGTTTACTCCTTCCAGGAGCGCTAGGGACGTATGGGATTGCTTCAATTGAAATTGAAGATGTCAATGTTAATCTAACTATGTCGCTTTTTGCCTCGGAGGATCCCACAAAGCTTCTTTACATTAGGGCGCGCCGTGCTAATTTTAATGCAGAACAAAGGCTCCTTCCAATCAAGGTAAGCTATGATGGCCGCCCTGTTGAGAAAAAACTGGAGGTTCTAGTAGATATAGATGATAGCGTTTCAGGTCTAACTCATGATTTTCCTTAGAGCTACTTTAGCAGATTTGTAATTTTAGGGATTTGCTTTTTGTGGATAGATAATTTTTGAGGAGTCAGCTTTACGGGGGCTGGCGATGGGCGGTGATTGGCGGTTTGACCAGATGCCTAGCAAGGCGAACATTGAGAATCTGGGCATGCGCATCAGCGCGATCGAAGTCGCCGTGGCGCGGATCGAGACGCGACTCGCGGCCGAAGGCAGGCCCGCCGCCGCGCCGGGCCCCGCGCGGACGCGCAAGCCGCCCGCGAAAGGCGCGGTAAAGGCAGGAGCCAAGCCGGGCAGGGCGAAGTGACGGCCGCCGCGGCGGAGCAGGGAACAGGCGACGACGGACAATATGCGCGCATGCGTCGCGAGTTCGAGCGCCTGATGCTGCGGAAAATCAAGGGCGCCGAATATCTGCTTAAGGCCGGGTATGACGTATTCATGGTCGACTGAGATGAACCTCGGCCGGAAGAGAAGTCGACGGGCCTGGCAACTATTTGCTCGACCTCCTGCCCAGCGCGGCGGCGCGCGTGCGTGCCGTGACGGGCGAGAACGACCTCAGCGTCATCGGTTATTGCGCAGGCGGGCTGTTGTCGCTGATGTGGACGGCGACGGCGGGCGACGCTGGCCCCGCCCATCTGATCGCCTTCACCACGCCGGTCGATTTCCACCAGATGACGCATTTCCAAGCCATGTCCGACCGCCGCGTCTTCGACGTCGACCAGCTGGTCGACGCGGTCGGCAATGTGCCGAGCGATTTCGTGATGGCGAGTTTCGAGATGCTGCGTCCGGCGCAGCGCATCGCCGGCATCATTCTCCTCTATGACGATCTGTGGGACGACGAATTCGTCAAGGCGCACTGGATGTTCGAACGCTGGGGCGCGGACGCGCTGCCGCTGCCCGGCGAATATTGCCGCGAGATGACCAAGATGCTGTTGTGGGACAATGCGCTGATGGCCGGCGCGATGACGCTCGCGGGACGGTCCGTCGATTTCGGTGCGTTCCGCATACCCTATCTGCACATCATGGCGTAGCACGATCATATCGTCCCCTCGGCGGCGGCGGCGCCGTTGATCGGAACGTTGGGTTCGAAGGAGAAGCATCGAGTGGAATTGAAAGGCGAGCATGTCAGCCTGATCGCCGGCGCCAACGCCGTGCGGCGCATATGGCCGATGGCCGACGAATGGCTGGGCGAGAAAAGTGTATGAGCGGCGTCGCCTATGACCCACTCCGGCGTGACGGCGCGCGCAATCGAAGCGGGGGGATGGACAGACGATCCTGTCCTTCGCCAATGGCCTGCCGGCGCACGACCTGTTGTTTCTTGCGCGCGACATTCGCAACGACTGCGTCGTTCGGCGTGGCTGCGCGCCGCCGCCGACGGCGCGGTGCAGAGCCTCGTCGCGCTAGCCGACAACGCGATCGTCGCGGCGACTGCGTTGATGCGCGATTCGCTGGGCTGGTCGCGGCGATGCCGCCGACCGCGCCGCGGCGCGCGCCGCGATGCAAGCGAAGATGTTCGAG
>NZ_BCUA01000034.1 GCF_001591045.1 Sphingopyxis granuli NBRC 100800
AATGTCAGCGCGATTATGAGTGAGCTTGGGTCGAGACATCACGCGGCCTCCTTGGGATCGCTGGCAAATACCAGTTCCAGAATGGCGATAAGCTCGCCGGTGGCAGTTCGATTGTTAGCGGTTGCCCGTTCCTTAAGCCGAATTTTCAGGTCGGCAGGAAGCCTAACGAGCATCTGGGTCTTCGTGGTCATAGCGTCTCCGTTCACCATTGAGATACCGGTGACGATCGTATATCTCCGAGATAGCGAATATGCAATATCTCTGAGATAGCTTTAGATAGGATGCCCGATGACCGCCGAACGTCGCAAGCCACAAACAGGAAAGCAATTGCTGCTGCGATTTGCCGAAGGCTCCGATCTGCGGGATCGGCTGGATCGGATCGCAAAAGCGAACGGCAGGTCCACGACAGCGGAAGTCCTGCTTCGGCTGGAGGCCAGTTTGCAGGCCGAGGAAAAAACCGGGGGTTTGTCGTTCGCGCAGACGGTCAAGGCCGCCGACGCAAAGGCAGCATCCGGCGATCCTGATCTTGAGACCCGCGTCTCCGAACTGGAAAAGGCCGTGAAGGCGCTGCAACAGCCGCGATCCTAGTCAGGATGCCGCCCGCACTATTTCAAGATCGCTGTCGATTATGCAACTAATTGCACATCGTCATATTTCCCGTTCCCCCTTCGTTTCGGCAATATCGTTTCCAAGCTTCGGGCAAATCGGATAGCGTGCAGGCGCGTCAGCTACGAGATCAGGTTCAAGCCAAAAATGACGCTGAGAGCGCGGACTGATGGCGATCGAGCCAAGACCGTGAACTCTCACTGCCGGGCATGAGCGTGGCAAGATAGGCCCAGAACTCCTGCCCGTGCGACCGATACCGCAAGTGCGCCAGTTCATGCACGACGACATACTCCAGCACCTTCCTGGGGGCGAATATGAGGTGCCAGTTGATGAGGATATTGCCCTCCGGTCCGCATGATCCCCAGCCATGGGCAAGGTCGGTCGTGCGGATCGACCGGGGCACGAGGCCGAACCGCTTGCCATAATCTGCGGCGAGCTCCTGCACATCGCGCCGGACACGCTGTTTCAGCCAGAGCTTGAGTTCGCTGGCGACGAGGTGGTCGGCATCGTCTCGGGCCCAGTGGGGCAGATCGACGGTGAACCCGTTGCGATAGGTGATCGCGATCCGCTCGGCGTCGGTGCGGCGCACGGTGAGCGGCATGTTGCGGCCCCGATAGGGTATCTTCGATCCGGTGATGAACCGGGGCACGGCGTGGCGGCTGGCAGTGATCCGCTCCATCTCGCGCACGGTGTTGAACACCCATTGCCGTTTGCGCTCAAGGAACCCGGCAATGTCGTCATCATTATCACGGGTCAGCGCCAACACCTCGACATGACCGGGGGTGATGGTGATGCGGCGCTCCGATGCCGTCGCCGACCGGCGAAGTTCGTAGGGGATTTCCTTCCTGCCGATCTGGAGCGTCGGCATCAGGCTCCGCTCCCATAGGCATGGACGGCGAACTCCTCGACCTTCTCGCGGATGGTCTTGGTCTCGCCGATACCGTGATCGGTCAGGATGCGCCGGACCTGCTGGCGCAAAGAGCGGAGATAGGCTTCCATATGCGCAAAGGCGGGCTGGGTTGCGGCGGCGTCGGCATAGATCGCGCCGATGGCGATGGCCGCGTCCTGCAAGGTTTCATGATCGGTATCGGGCACGATGGCCTCGACGATGCGCAGGATCGAGAAGGCGTTCTCGTCCATGCCCAGTTCGGCGTGCGCGCCCTGTTCGGCCTCGATGTCGCCGGTCAGCCTCTCGAACTCGTGCAGGCCATCGGCGGCGGCAAGCTGCCCCTCCTCGAAGCGGCGGATGATCTCCAGCACCCGTTCGGAGAAGCGGCCATATTGCGCCGGGTTCTTGTCCACCAGTTCACGTGTGGTCCGGCGAAGCTCGGCAGACTTGCGCACGAACGCCTCCTGCAATTCCGGCTCGGCCTTGCCTTCGGTGGCGAAGTCATCGACGAAGTTCGGATCGGTTATGCTGCGCAGACGGATGGTGGTGGACAGGCCGGTGACATGGACGTGGGTTTCCAGCATCTCCCTGATCTTGGCCGAATAGCTCCTGTGGTCGAGGCTCTCGTCCTTGGCGATAGCCTGCGTTGCGAGCCGCAGGAAGGCGGAGGCCCATTTTACCTCGGCGGTGAAGTCGAGGATCGCGGGATCGGGCGAGAGGTCAGCATAGACCTTGATGAAGATGCGGGTCAGGCGCTGGAGATCGAACCAGTCGTCCTCCTGCCCCCCGGCTGCCAGCTTGGCGGCGGCATAGGCGGCGGACTTCTCGTCCATACCCTCCAGCCCCATGGCGCGCTTCTGGGCGCGGTAACGGGCGTGTGCTTCCTTGAGGTCATTGCGCAGGATTGCGATGTCGCGCATCGCGTTCTCGACATCCTCGCTGCGGTAGGACTGCAACGCCTCGTCGAGATGGCTGGTGACGCCGATATAATCGACGATCCGCCCGTTCGGCTTGGCGATCTCGCCGCCGTCTGGCAGCCTGATGGTGCAGGTGCGGTTGGTGCGGGCGATGGCCTGAAGGAGATTGTGCTCCTTCAGCGGCTTGTCGAGATACATCACATGCTCAAGGGGCGCGTCGAACCCGGTCAGCAGCTTGTCGCAGACGATCAGGAACTGTGGGTCTTGGCCCATGGCCTTGAACCGCTTCTTCACGTCTTTCTCGGCGGTATCGTCGAGGTAATGCGCCTCCAGCCCGGCACGCAGCGCGGCGATCTCCGGGTTTTCGCTCGGCTTGTTGTCCTCCTGCGATTTTGAATAGACGCAGGCGATCATCGCGTCGGCTTTGGCCTGTGCTTCGCCTGCTTCCATGCCGCCGCGTTCCAGATCGGCGGTGATGACAGTAGAGAGCGCGGCGCGGTAGAGGATAACCGCTTCGCGATCCACGGCGACGATCTGGGCCTTGAACCCGTCCGGCTGGCAGACGGCCTTGAAGTGCTCCCAGATGTCGAGTGCGATCAGCCGGATACGCTCAGGGTGCTTGGCGATGGTGGCGAGCGTTAGCCCCTTGCGCTTCAAATCCTCGCGCTTGTCGTCGGGCAGGTCCACGAACCAGCGGTCGAACAAGATGTCGATCTCGGCCTCGTTAATCGCCCAGTCGGCTTTGCGACCTTCATAGAGGATCGGCACAGTCGCCCCGTCGCGCACCGCATCGTCGATCCCGTATTTGTCGAGATAGCCTTCGCCCGCCACGCTGAACCGGGCGTAGGTGTCCTTATCGGTCGATTTGATCGGCGTGCCGGTAAAGCCGTAGAAATGGGCATCGGGCAGCGTGGCTTGCAAGAACGCGCCCAAATCCTTTTCCTGCGTGCGGTGGCACTCATCGACCAGCACGATCCAGTTCGCGGAGTTCGGGATCGGCTCTTTCGATCCAGCGAACTTGAAGATGGTGGAGAGCAATATCTGCCCGTTGCCGCCCCGGTTCACCGCCTCACGCAAGGCCGCGACCGATCCGCATTGCGTCGGGTTCGGCAGGCCGCAGGCGACGAAGGTTTTGCTGATCTGGTCGTCGAGGTCGATCCGGTCGGTCAACACGAGGATATTGGGGTTGGCTAGGCTGGGTGCGTCGAGCGTCAGGTGGGTTTTGAGCTTGAGGGCGAGGAACACCATGGTCAGGCTCTTGCCCGAACCCTGCGTATGCCAGATCAGGCCCTTGCGATGTTCGCCCGCCGCGACCCGTTCCACCGCCTTGTTGACGGCGCGGAACTGTTGATAGCGGCAGACCTTCTTGATCTTGCGGCCCGTCTCCGGGTCGGTCTCGAACACGATGAAATGCGCCAGCAGGTCGAGAAGGCGGGCTGGCTCGCACAGGCACCACAGGTCTTTGGCAAGATCGTCGGCGAACTCGTCGCGGTGCCGGGGCCATGCATCCGGCCACGGGGCATAGAACTGCGAGGGCGCGCCGGTCGCGCCGTAGAGGGTCGCCATGCCATCGGTGACGAGGTTGAAGGCGTTGGGGTAGAACAGCCGGGGGATGTCCCGCTCATATTGCTTGATCTGCTCGAAGGCTTCCCCGGCGGTCGCCGTGCCCTTCAGCGGGGACTTGGCCTCGATTACTACCAGTGGGATGCCGTTCACGAACAATACAACGTCCGGGATGCGAGGGCGCTGGGCAGCGACGCGGAACTGGCTGGTGACGTGGAAGACGTTACGATCGGGGTTTTTGAAGTCGATCAGCGCAATCGGGCTGTCGCGGTTCTCGCCGGACAGGCGGCGGGAATAGCCGCCGCGCAGCTTGCGCTGCCACTCTTCGTTGTCGGACAGGGTGGACAGGTCGTTATAGATCGCCTCGGCATCCTCCGCGCCGATGCCGTTCAACTCGCGCAGTGCGGCGAGCAGCACGGGCTTGAGGATGACGCGGTTCTCTTCTTCTCGCATCGCCAGAGCCTGCGCTGGGGACAACACCTGCCAGCCCAGCGCCGCCAGTGCATCGAGCGCGGGCTTCTCGGCGAGGCGGTATTCGCTCATTCCGTTGTTCCCGTCGATTGGGCCTCGAAGGTTTCGATTAGGAATAGGCACAGGCTGCCTGCTGAACCGACCGCAAGTCGTGCATGACGTGGAAGCAAACCACGAGAGGAACTTGGCTTGCCGTGACCAGAGCCATATAGGCCCCGCAGTTCATCCATCTGATGCGCGATATTGGCGAGCGAGTTCAAGGTGGCTCTGACGGCATCTACGCCACGAGACCGTTCTGGAATATCCTCAGGTGCGAGTTTCAGCACCTTCAGGGTTTCCTTCACAAGTGCGGCGGGACTGGCTTTACGATCGAAGATCTGTCCTGACCGTTCGATGATGTCCTTGCAGACGGCTTCGATCAGTTCCTTCGCTGAGCCGATCGCGTCCGTGGGGCTTGTCTCCGCTTCCCGGTCGATAATACGAATACGCGACAGGACGTTTTCGTGGTTCAGCCGTTGCCCATGTGCTTTCAAATGCTCAAGGACGGAGGTGGCGGCGGAGCCTGAACGTGCTGCGATATACAATCGGCAGCCGTCGTCCGTTATGTCATATCCATCGAGTTTCAAACATCGTTGAAGCTGCTGGACCTGCCGACTGCGCTCCTCGGTATTGGGGAAATAGTGGGGGCTAAGTATCTGGTTGATGGCCTCCGGCAATTGATCCGACCCACTGAGCTTTCTCCACGCCTCAACTGCGAACTGCCGCTTGCTGCCGAGCACGTGCACCACTTCCTCGTTCAGACCGAACGAGTTGAAGAAGCCAATCAAGCTACTGCTGTTCATGCCGGTAGCAAAGGCAATGTCGCCCAAGCTGGCAATTGCTCCCTGTCCTATCCTCATGACGGCACTCGCACGCGGCCGGAGAGGAGGTCGGACATCAGCGCGACCTTCACCTGTTGACTGCTGTTTACCTCGTTCTCACAGGCCGTTGCAGCCTCCGTAGCTGCTTGGATTACTTCGCCGATCTGATGCTGAACTTCGAGGCTCGGCAGCGGGATTGTGATCCCTTTCAAGCTCGCCGTGTTAATGTTGTAGTTACCCGCCGATGTCGTGGCTGCCTTGAGCAGCTTTTCCCGAACAGGTTGGGAGTTAAGGGTCGCATAAATGTAAGGCGACCATGCCCGGCGCTCATCGAAACGCATCCTGATGAGATAGGACGCAAACATGCAGGTCATCATGCCCTTCGCGATCAGTGCACTTCGTCCGATATACGCCGGGTTCCCGTTAGTCCGGACGACCACAATATCGTCCGGTTCCAGACTGAACCTTCGTAAGTCCGCGTCAGAAACCGATGCGTATTTCAGATCATCCAGTTCGACCCGCCCATTGACGACGTTCGGAATACGCAGCACGGGGTATCCGTCCGCTTCGCTGGCATCGCATTTGGCTGACGTTCCATATCGGATGTCGGTGAGAACATCTCCGAGGCTAACCATCTCATGGCCGTGTCCGTAGCACTGCGCGGTGATTAACGACGCCTGTAATGCACGGGAATGGTCGGCAGCCTGTTGCGCCGCCGCAATCGCCTCATCCACCGACCGCAGCACCTCGGCGATCCGCCGCTGCTCGGCGAGGGGTGGAAGCGGTATTTCAGTTTTCCCGACCAGTGCCGAGTTGAGGTTTCTTTGCGTTCCTGGCTGACTTTGAGCCTCGAAGTGGCGGGTCTGCGCCTGAAGGGTGAAATACAGATAGGTTGGATCAAGCCGCGACTTGTCGATCTCTTTGAACGCGACGAAGCCGTCATGGATGCAAGCATGGATACCGGAAAAAAGTGGACGTCCGATCGTCCCGCAAATGCTCATAATCAAGTCGCCGGGAACGATCTCGACGGATGCAGCCTTCCCCGCGTCGGACAAGTATTGGGTCGTCTGAAGTAGCACCCGATCCGACGCCGTGACATCGCTGATCCGAACCCAGCCATGCCCTTCATCGGAAAACCATCTGGGGTCTTTGATAGGCCGCGGTGACGCTCCCCGCTTCACGCGAGTGAGAGAGCCGATAGCGACGACCGGCCAATCCTCAGGCATCTCAACCGACATAGCCAAGCCTTTCGAGATGCCCAAACATCACGGCTTCCGCCTCATTGCGCTTGGCGATCAGGCCTTGCAGCTTGGCGACCTCTGCCGCGACATCGACCGCCTCGGCATCCGCCCCGGTCTGCACATAGCGACTGATGTTGAGATTATGACCGTTGGCGGCTATCTCCCCGACCGGGACGACGCGGGCTAGCTTCTCGATGTCGGCGAAGGCGTGGACCGCCTCGGCCAGCGTGCGGACGTGATCGTCGGTCAGGAAGTTCTGGGCCTTGCCCGGCTGGAAGGTGGCATCGCCGTTGACAATCAGCACCTTGCCGCGCCGTTCGGCGGGCTTGGCCTTGCGGCATACAAGGATAGCAGCCGGGATGCCCGCGCCGTAAAACAGGTTGGGGGCCAGACCCACAACCGCCTCGATCACGTCGGCATCCAGCATGGCCTGCCTGATCCGCCCCTCGGCCCCGCCACGGAACAGGACGCCGTGCGGGACGACGACGGCCAATATCCCGTCATCCTTCAGGCTGGCGAGCATGTGCTGGACGAAGGCGAGGTCGCCATAGCCTTTGGGTGGGCAGCCATAGAAATCGCGACCGAACGGATCGCCATTCTGCCAGACATCGTGGCCCCACACCTTTTCCGAAAAGGGCGGGTTGGCCAGAACCCGGTCATAGGCTCCGATGCCCTCCACGAACTCGCGGGCCTTGGGGTCATACCGCTTGGGGGACAGGATCGTGTCGCCCTTGGCGATGAAGGCATCATCGACGTTGTGCAGGAACAGGTTGATCTCGGCGATGCCCCACGTCGCGAAATTCTTCTCCTGCCCATAGAGCGACAGGGTGCGGGCATCCTCGCCCCGGTCTTTCAGATACTGCACCGCCTCCAGCAACATGCCGCCGGAACCACAGGTGGGATCGTAGATCGACATGCCGGGGCGCGGCTCGACGATCTCGACCATGAGCCGCACGATCTGACGTGGCGTGTAGAACTCGCCGCCCTTCTTGCCCGCACCCTCGGCGAACATCTTGATGAGATAGAGATAGGCATCGCCCAGCATGTCGGCGGGCACATCGGCATTGCGCAGGCGGTGCTTCTCGAAATGCGACAGCAGCTTTTCCAGCAGCGCGTCGGAGAAGCGATCCTGATTGGCGAAGTCCACATCGCCGAACACGCCGCGCAGCCGCAGGTTGGCGTCTTCGATCGCGGCGAGCGCATTGTTGAGCCGCTGGCCGATCTGCGTAGCGTGCTGGCGCACGGCCTCCCAGCGGTGCTCCTTGGGGATGTGGAAGCGGTGCTCGTCAGGGTCGGCGGCTTCCTCGCGGTCGCCGGTCTCGGCGAGAAGGGTCTCGAACTCTTCGTCCCACACGTCGCACAGGCGCTTATAGAACAGTAGGCCGAAGATATATTGCTTGTAGTCCCCCGCATCGACGGTGCCGCGCAATATGTCCGCTGCGCCCCACAAATGCCGTTCGAGTTCGGATTGCGTCAGTATTGGCATTGATCCCCCAGAAGCGCGGCTCCTCCCTGAGCCACGAACTTTGTTCACCTGATGATCCGATAGCAGCGCCGGGGATTTTTGGCGACACAAAGGAACCGGAAAATGAGATCGCAATTAATTGCACAACGCTGAGGCGTCTGTTCTGGCCTGCTTGTAGGCTCTGATAAGTGAAGGTTATCAGAGGTTGGAGAGACGTCGTTTATGGCTGAGTGACGCTGTATGCTACCGAACGATCGGGTCCAAGATCAAACCGCTTTCTGTCCCCATTAGGCGTCCATGTAGTTGGTATGCTTCATTTTCACTCAATGAAGCCACGCAATCGGCAGCTAGGCGTGCAGGCTTGTCTGCATGGTTGTCTTCCCAAATGTATCGCAATCGAGTGGGGAATAGCTTGAAGTTTGCATTTTTTCCCTCCTTGAGGAAAATTTCAAATAGGTCACGGATGATCTTTTTCTGACCATATTGCTGAGCATGCAGGGCAGGCAGGCCGATGACATAGTGCCGTGCGAAATGTTTCAGCACTCTCACCTCATCGGCAGCGTCTGGTTCGATCGTAACAGCGGGACCGCCCACTTCGCCACTCAAGGAAATTGCGCGTACGTAATTGCCGATTAACAGGGATGTGAAGTTGCGCACTTGACGGCGTTGTTCTCGCGATCCGTTATATACTTCCGTGCTTACGGCTGGAAAAAGTGTGAGCTTACGAGTGATCCGTTCCAAGGCGGCGGACAATCGGCGCGTGCCATCGGCAGGATAATTGGGATCCTTCTTCCATGCCGTCAGCGCGGCTTGGACGATGCCGTCCCTTGTTTCGGGGGCAACGATCTCACTCCAAGGTATAATGCCAACCCGGTGAAAGTCTTCAAGATCGTGGACCGAATAGGCAATGTCATCTGCCCAGTCCATAAGCTCTGCTTCTGCCGACTTGAAACTTCCGTGGCAGTGCTCACGTGCCCACCGAAATTCACGCTCCTCAGAAGTGTATGCGGACCATTTCGATTTCTTATGATCATCGTCGTGGTTGCGTAACCAAGGATATTTCAGCGTCGCTGCAAGCGTAGCGCGAGTGAGATCGAGGCCCGGACTGTCCTTACTGTACCGCACGGCGAGCTTGGTCAGAATGCGAAAGGTCTGAGCGTTGCCTTCGTACCCGTCGGCGGCTGCATCGTCATTGTGACCGCCCACGATTTCAGGATCACGTACGATACGATCGAGTTCGGTTTCGGCTGCATGTCCGAACGGTGGATGTCCTAAATCATGCGCTAAGCAAGCTGCCTCAACAACCTCGGGATCAACCCCATGCACAGCAGCCTGAGCTTCCTGCTCGCGGATACGATGCTGAGCCAAGCGGCGACCTATCTGCGCCACCTTATAGGTATGTTGCTGGCGAGTATGGAAGATGTCGAGCTCACCCGCCCGAACAATCTGTGTGACACCCGCTAGGCGGTGAAAGGCAGAGGAATAGAGGACGCGATCTCGATCCCGCTCGAAATCCCGACGCTGGTCTTTTCCCGCTGCTGATTTATCGCTGTAACACCGCTCAGCACGCGCCGCATGTAGCGACGACACCCCCTCAACTACCACTAACCCCCTCCGCCTCGGCAATTTAGGCCGCGTGTGCGTATTCCACTAGCGCGACGACCATGCCCTCGCTGTCGAGCGAAATTTTTCCACGTTCAATAGCTCTTTGAAGTGCTTCAATTATGCTCGGACTGGCATAACCGCGCTCGATTAGCGCATCAATGAGAGCCTGCGGCTCGATGCGCCCCTGATCGGCTGAACCGATCACATTCAGAATTTCGCCATCTTGCGGGTCTCTATCGGCCATGGTTGCTCTCCAATTGCTTAGACCTCCGCGATCTCGCATAACTCGCCAAATACCTCAGCACGAGACCAGCGCCAGCCACCTCTGACTAGCCGCAGTTTGTCAATTTTCTCCTTACTGTCAAATCTGGCTCTTAACGCAGATTGGTCGCTGGCCGCTCAGAAGCGGCTAGGTGTGGCCTAGGAGCAACGTATGCCATCAGGGGTGGTTTGAGGCCCAAAAAAAATTTTCGCTGCCGCCTGCTGCGTTCTAAGCCTGATACGGGCCATTATGCATGGTGGCCTACGGCGGTGCGGTCACAAAACCGCGCCAGCCGCGTTGTCGGTAAACATGTCACCGTCCCGAATGTAACGGGCGAGCATGGCGTCGCTCTTGTGACCGGTCTGTTGGCGGATTTTCCACGACGAGGCCCCGGCCATTGCGGCACTGGTGGCAAGCCCGGCGCGCAGGGAGTGGCCGGAGAAGGTCGTCGGATCGAAGCCCGCAGCACCCACGCGCTTTTTCATAATCGTCGCGACCGCGTCCCCAGACAAGCGATTGGGGGCGATATGCCCGTGCCGGTCGATGCTGCGGAAGATCGGCCCTTGCTCGATCCCAGCATAGGCAAGCCAGTCGGTGAGATGGCGGACAGGACACCAACGAGTGCGTCCATATGGGATCGCGATTTTGCGACCGTGCCCGGTCTGGTCGGTCTTGGACCGGCGCAGATGCAGGACGATGCCCCGCGCAACAGGCTCAACATCGCCGCAGTCGAACCCGACCAGTTCGGATCGACGAAATGCCCCGGCGAACCCAATCAGCAGCAGCGCCTTATCCCGCACGTCAATGGGGCGGTCGCCCATGCGCTCAAGAACCGCAAACAGATCATCGCGCTGTAACGCCTGCGCTTCGCGTTGGGCCATGCCCTTGGTCCGTCGTATGCCCCGCATGGTCGCCATGACGATCTCGGACCGGCAGGGGTCGTCGAAGCCTGACGCCCGGTGCGCCTTCGCGATGGCTGCCACCCGACGCTGGATCGTGGCGACGGCATGGGTCTCGGCGAGATCGGCTAGATACTCCGCAATGCTCTGCGATGGGCAGGGAATGTCCCTGCCGGACGCCCGGAAATGGGCGAGATCAGCCGCGTAGGCGCGCTGGGTTCCAGCCGATAGGGAATGGGAGAGAAAGCGGCGGACCGGCTCTGAAATCGCCTGTGGAGGCAAAGATGCCGTTGTGTCGTCGAAAGGGATAGCAGAGCTATTTATGCAATTAATTGCAATCATATTTGCAGGAACTGTCTCCAACATTTTTTGTATTTCTCCATTCGGCGTCGGCCCAACAGTTCCGGGGCTTTCCGCCTAAAGTTGTTGTGCCGAAAATCAGGGGGCACGAACTGCGCAGCCGGGGCCGGATCAGCCCAGTTTCCGCTCTTGCCGGACGTAGGCTTCGGCCACCTGATCCTCGCGGCTGGTAAGCAGGTCGTCAGACATGCGGTGAAGCGCCAGCAAGCGGTTCTCGGCCTGGGTATGTCCCTCCAGAGTGCCGTCATGGCGAATATGCCAGACCCCGACATCGGGCAGATCATTGAGGTGGCGGGAGATCAGCAGGAAGCGGTGACAGTGCAGCGGGTCGCCCTCCGAGCACATCAGGGCGGGTCTGCATCGGCTTGCGATGGATAGGACTGTTTCGATCCCTGTTGCGAACTCGGGAGTGCCGCGTCGATCGTCATATGCGGTGGGGCCGCGCTTGGGGTGCCCGCCCAGACTGTCGCCTAAGTGAATGTAAGAGATGCCGACCCGGTTCAACGCTGTCCGCAGATCACGTTTGCGGAACTGGGGCCACCGCGATCTTGGCGACGATCGAACATCAATGATGCAGTTTACGTCGAAATAATCGAGACCGTAATGAAACTCGCCCCAACTCACGTTGGAGTGCCCAATAGTCAAAATGTCTTTCATATCAAACCTTTCAAGCTCCAATGAACTTATCCGAGGTTTGAAATAAATGGCACTATTATCAGTGACTTAAACCGTTTTGCATCGCGATTTTTGCAGTCGTCTGAGACGGCGTGATTTATACAGTCATCGCGACAAGGAGCGCCGAACCTGTCAGCGCCGCCGAGCCGGAGATAGGCGCACGGTCGCCGTTACGGTGTCGACGCTAGGTGGCTACGTGCCAGCCGCACGAGAGCATCCTCCTTGCCGACCAGTCCCTTGCCCCGCCGCTTTGCGCCACATGCAATGAGCGCGGCCTCGACATCGGCATACTGCTCGACAGGCAGGCGTAGGAGAAATGAACGGGTCGGCCCCGCCGATGAGGCGCCCTGCCGCTCCAGAGCCTCTGGGAGGGCGTGTGATGGCGTTCGGAGGGCCAGTTGGAGGTTTGCCCTCATGGCGCGCTGGTTGAGCTTCTGTGGCCGTCTGGCGGCATGGCGGGCGACGATCTGAAGTTTCGTCCAGCCGATCCGCTCAGCCTGCGCTTCGTCGATCCGATACTCGGAGAGAAGCCTGCCCACGTTCGAGAGGTAGAACAGCGCCCGACGCTTGATCCCCGCGATCCGCTCGACCTCGTGCAGGAATGTGCGGTCCTCGTTGTGGGCGGCCCAAAGGGCGCAGGCGAAGGCGTAGAAGTTCTTCGTAGGTTTTACGGCGAGTGTCAGCGCCTCCTGCTTCAGATGTTCGACATCGGGACTGCCTTCAACCGAGGGCATGTTGTGCTCCTATCACGAATGGCTCCGGACCATATCTCGCCGATCCTAACAGGACGTTGACTGCAATTAATTGCAAATGCGTGGGGGCGGGGGACTATAGGGGGTGGGGGCGGGAGGGAGACATGCGTTAGCATGTATCCCCGATCCCTTCCTTCCCGAACAAGGTTCGGGTGAACCCCGCGTTCGGAGCGCAGCGACTGGACGCTGAGGCTTTTTCTGTAGCTTCTTTCGTATCTTCATTAGTCCCTTTATTAAGGTTGCCGATTTTCGTCACACCCATTGCCGAACCACGTCAGAGGTGGTGACGTTTCCCGTCACTGGCTATGACGAAATCCGTCACACCCCCCTGACGATTTCCGTCATACCTCCCCGGCAACTTCATGCTGGAACAGGGCTACAGCTTCCGGTGTCGGACGCAGATGCAACATCGAATGACCCTTGAACTCGGCGGTGATGGTCTCGATCAAGCCCCGCTCCAGCAGCCGGTCCTGAGCGGTGCGGTAAGTTCGTGGAGAGATGCCGAGTTCGTCCGCCCACTGTTTATGGGTTTTCGCGATCCACTTCTTACCGCACTGGACCACGGTGGCCTTGGGCCACCAGTAGCGGATGCGGTAGAGTAGAAGGGCAGCGTCGCCATGGCCGGTCGCCTTCCGAAGTCCCCTGAGGGCATTGTGCTGGAACCCGTCCTTGGTCTTGGGCAGATCGTAACCCGTGAGCATCTTATGGGTCGTGTGCTCGAACGCGTCGCGGAAGTTATAAAAAATGACCTTCTTGAGGTCGTCAGCCACCTCCACCCGATCGGTGAGGTAGTCCCACCATTTAGCAAACATCTTCTTGCACTCTTTGACCAGCGCGGAAGGTGTCGGTTGCTTGAGCGTATACAAGAGTTCTTTCCCGAACTGCATAGCCAGCCATCGGGTAATGCTCACAAGCTGCTGCTGCGATCCAGTGTAAGGGGCTGCGCCGATCTCATCGGGGATGTCGAGATCAGATAATAAGTCCGCGACCGTGATCGCCGCAACGGACGTCTCGGTCTGGGTGGCTGATTTGATGGCCATGGTTCTGGCTCCTTTCGAGTTGAACGGAAGGAGCGTCGGGAGTAGGAATACTGTCGCAAGTCAGCGTCGCCCCGGCGCTCCTGAAGGCCCTCGCCCTGCAAGGCGGGGGTTTCTCGTTTCAGGGGGTGCGCGAGTTTTTCTGCTGGAAACGGGCAGCGATGAGGCATGCCCAACGGACCCAAATGCGGTTAGCAAGCCCGGAAATTTCTTTTGTGATTTCAATAAGGGGTTTATGGGCGGTTAGCAGATATAAGCCGTTGACCTTTCTAGGTTGTGGAATATCGGCTCGGGCCTCCAAATATCGCATGAGCGCGCACTGGCGCTGGCCCCCCGCTCATGTTGACTGCGATGCGCGCGCGGACATCCGGCGGACAAAGGGGAGGGGCATGCTGTATTTTCTGCTGATGAGTCCGGTGCCGCCGTGGATTCCGGATCCGGAAACCTCACCCAGCCCATCGTCCATTACCAATGCGAAATGGTGAACGAGCGGTTC
This sequence comes from Sphingopyxis granuli NBRC 100800, assembly GCF_001591045.1. Taxonomy (GTDB): domain Bacteria; phylum Pseudomonadota; class Alphaproteobacteria; order Sphingomonadales; family Sphingomonadaceae; genus Sphingopyxis; species Sphingopyxis granuli. The sequence goes on from NZ_BCUA01000034.1 coordinate 14,099, forward strand.
GACCGTCACACGCTCAAGTTCAGGCGCGAGGGCGGGCGCGGTTATTGGCGGGCGCCCGGCGAGGCCGCCGTTACGTCCGGAAAACATGTCATTGAAGAAGATGGCATGGGGTTGTTTTCGGGGATGATAGAGGTCCCACGGCCGGAGAGCGAAAGGCGGGGCGCCTATTTTCGCGACACCGAACGGATTGCCGATGCATCCAGAGCAATCGTCATGGAAGAGGTGACGCCGATATTGAAGATGCTGGAAGACGGCCTGAGTTGGCGGGCGAGTCTCGTCCTGACGATCGACCACGGTTTGCGCGTCGAGCGCGTCGTAGGATTTTGCGATGTCCGTCCCGAAGATCAGGATCCGCTGAACGAAAAGGAAACGCGGGACCTGCTGGCAGGTTGAACGGACAGGCGCCGAATCTCGTCTTCAGGGCGGGACACATCGTGGGGGAGGGGATGGTGGCCGTGCTGGACTGGCTGTTGAGTTGGTCGGGCGTGCTGGGATTCGCAATGGTCCTCGCCGCGCCGGTTTTCGTTGCCCGTTACGGCGTCGCGGGCGCCGGATGGTCGATGCTTCTCATCGGGCTGCTGAGCGCCGCTAGCTTCTGCCATTTCTGGACGGCTGATATCGAGGACGAGGCGCTCATCGGCCATTCGAACGCGGTGGGATTGCTGATGTCGGTCCTGCTTGCCGTTCTCGGTTTCGCGGTCGTCGCCGTCACGCTCGGAATCCGCAAGCTCATGTCGTCCGGAGACGATGCTCCATAGGCGTCGCCTCGTCACGGTTTCGCTTCGCTCGCCGTGACGAAGGAAAGCCGGGACGGCGGCGGTCCTAGCCTTTCCTGCCTTTCTGCCGGTCCTCGGCTTCCTTGAAGATTTCGGCCAGCTTGGCGCGGGCTTCGTCGATCTTGCTCTCGTCGATCAGGTCGACGGTCGCGCGGATCTTGTTTTCCTTTTCGGTGCCGTGCGCGGCGAAGGCGATCGGCGACAGCACCGATCGCGCGAGGTCGCCCTTGTTCTCGTCGAGCAGCTGGCGGGCCAGGATCAGCCGGTAAAGCGCGTCATATTTGGCATAGTCCCACGCGCTTTCGAGGATGACCAGCGCGTCCTCGGGAATCGGCTCGCCCGCCTCGCGATAGGACATGTAATAGCCGATCATCGGCCGCGGGTCCTTCTGGTCGAGCTTGTGCGCCTTGACCAGCCAGGGGCGTGCCTGGGCATACAGCGCCTTGTCCTTGTTTTCGTCGGCACGCGCCAGGAAGATCGAACCCATCAGGAAATTGGCGAAGGAGCTGTCGGGCGCCAGCGCCAGCGCGCGCTTTGCCGCGGCTTCGGCCTCGTCGAAATTCCTCGCGTCCAGATGCGCCTCAGCGACGATCAGCTGCGCTTTCAGATTGTCGGGATAGGCCGCGCCCTTGCCGGACAGGTCGCGCGCGACATCCTTTGCCTCCTTGCGGTCGACCCCGCGCTGCGAACGGATATATTCGCGCATCAGCGCTTCCTCGGCCGGGGGCAGCTGGCGCAGCGCCACCGCGGGCTCGGGAACCGCGTTCGGCGGCGAGACCATCACCGGGAACTGGTTGCGGCCCTTGTATTTGCGCAGCTCGGCCTGCAGCGTGTCGAGGTTGCCGAAGATCCGTTTCGCCGCGGTCAGGCTGTCCTCGCCCTTGTTGAGCGCCGCCAGATAGGCGGGAAGCTGCCCCCGGCGCTCTTCGTTGAAGTTCAGATAGTGCGACAGCAGCCAGCCGAAGGCGTAGGATTGATACTGTTCGAGCCCGGTCAGCTTCACCTTGTGGTCAAACAGGCGGGACAATCGCACGTCGGGCAATTGCTTGAGCGCGGCGCCGCGCGCCTGCGGCACCAGCCCGCCGACGAAGCTGCCGTCGTCGCGGAATTCGACCGTGCTGTACAGCTCGGCGAACCCTTCCGAATACCAGGCGGGATAGGCGGTACTGAAATTGGTCAGCATGAAATGGTGCGTATATTCGTGGAACAGCACCTGCTCGGTATCGAGGGTCGGGCCGCTGCTGCTGCGCCGGACGCTGCTCATGTCGCGGCGCTTTTCGCGCGCGGGGACGAAGGCGACGGTCGAGCCGGCGCGCGGGATATAGAAACCCGCGATGCCCGACCCCGGCGCTCCGGCGACATAGGCGATGTCGTCGATGTCGCCGCTGCGGAACACTTTCACCTTGTTCGCCTCGCCCATGTCGGGCCCCGGAATCGGATAGCCCTGAAGATAGCGCAGCGCATTGTCGTAGCGTTCGAGCAGGCGTGCGAACTGTTCGGCGTCGTCCTTCTTGCTTTCGGAATAGACGATGAAATGCGCGGTTTCGGCCTGCCACCATTCGGCGCGCGCGCTGGCACCGATCGCCATCGCCGCCAATGCCGTCCCGACGCTGATCGCGCGTACCCAGCCCTGCAATTTCACTCGCCCGCTCCTCGAACAGATGTCCTGACGCCGAGGGCTAGCAACTACGGCCCGCGATTCCAATGCCCCGATCGGTCGTCAGACGAAGCTGTAGGGATCTATGTCGATCGCGAGGCGTGCCTTGGCGGGCCAGTCGATGCGTCCGACCCAGTCGCGGATCGCGCCCTGCAGGTCGAAGCTGCGCGGGGCGTGCAGCAGCAGGCGAAAGCGGTGCCGTCCGCGCAGCATCGCGAGCGGCGCGGGGGCGGGGCCATAGATGGCGAGGCCGTCGGCGACCGGCGCCTTCTCCCCCAGCCGCTGCGCGACGCCGCGCGCCACCTCCATCTCCTCCGACGAGATGACGAGCGCGGCGAAGCGGCCGTAGGGCGGCGCCCCCGCCTGCCGTCGCGCAGCGGCCTCCGCGGCGTAGAAGCCCTCGCGGTCGTTCGCGACCAGCGCCGCCATCACCGGGGCGTCGGGGACGCGCGTCTGGATCAGCACCTCGCCCGGCTTCACCCCGCGTCCGGCGCGTCCGGCGACCTGCGCGATCTGCTGGAAGGTGCGTTCCGACGCGCGCAGGTCGCCGCCGTCGAGGCCGAGGTCGGCATCGACCACCCCGACCAGCGTCAGGTTCGGGAAATGATAGCCCTTGGTGACGAGCTGGGTGCCAATGATGATGTCGACGAGACCGCCCTCGACCGCGTCGACGAACTCGGCTGCCTTGGCGGGCGACCACAGGGTGTCGCTGGTGACGATGGCGGTGCGCGCTTCGGGAAAGCGCTCGGCGACCTCATCGGCGATCCGCTCGACGCCGGGGCCGCAGGCGACGAGGCTGTCCTCGTCCTCGCACTCGGGGCACAGGCGCGGCGGCGGCATGACATGGCCGCAATGATGGCAGGCGAGACGGTGGACGAGCCGGTGCTCGACCATCCACGCGGTGCAGTTCGGGCACTGGATGCGATGACCGCAGGTGCGGCAGAGCGTCAGCGGCGCGAAGCCCCGCCGGTTGAGGAACAGCAGGCTCTGCTCGCCCTTCTGCAGCCGATCCCCCAGCGCATCGACGAGCGGCGGCGCCAGCCAGCGGCCGCGGTCGGGCGGATCGATCCGCATGTCGATCGCCGAGAGGTCGGGCAGCGTCGCGCCGCCATAGCGCGCGGGCAGGACGATGTGGCGATAGCGTCCCGCCTCGACCTGCGCGAGGCTTTCGAGCGCGGGGGTCGCGCTGGCGAGGATCACCGGCAGTTTCTCGAACGCCCCGCGCATCACCGCGACGTCGCGGGCGTGATAATGGACGCCGTCCTCTTGCTTGAAGCTCGTTTCGTGCGCCTCGTCGACGACGATCAGGCCCAGCCGGGCATAGGGCAGGAACAGCGCCGACCGGGCGCCGACGACGATCTTCGCGTCGCCGCGCGCGATCGCGTGCCAGGCGCGGCGGCGCTCGGTCGAGCGCAGCCCCGAATGCCATGCGACCGGCTCGCAGCCGAAGCGCGCGGCGAAGCGCGTCAGCATCGGCTCGGTCAGGGCGATCTCGGGCAACAGGACGAGCGCCTGCCCGCCCGTTTCGACCGCGGCGGCAATCGCCTCCATATAAACTTCGGTCTTGCCTGATCCCGTGACACCGTCGAGCAGCAGCGTCTCGAAGCGTGCGGCGGCGACGGCATCGCGGAGTTCGCCGGCGGCGGCGGCCTGCTCGGCGGAGAGGGCGGGCGGCGCGAAGGCCGGATCGGGCTCGGGATAGGGGGTGTCGGCCGACACGCTCACCGCCTCGAGCGCGCCCGCCTGGACGAGGCCGCGGATTACCCCGTCGCTGACCTCGGCAAGCGCCGCCAACTCGCGCACGGTGCCCTGCCGGCCGCCGATCTTTTCCAGCGCCACCGTCCGCTGCGGCGTCATCCGCGGCGGCAGCGCGCCCGTCGCGCGATATTCGATGATCGGGCGGCGCGCGTCGGCAAAAGCGGCGCCGGGCAGCACCATCCGCAGCACCGCGCCCGGTGGGGCGAGATAATAGTCGCTCGTCCATTCGACGAGGCGGCGCAGCGGCGCGGGCACCGGCGGCACCGGCACGACCTCGTACAGGTTGCGCAGCCGGTTGTCGCCGACCGGATCGGGTGCGCCGAAGCTCGCATCCTCCCACACCGCGCCGCCCATGCGCCGCGGCCCGAGCGGCGCGACGACGACGCTGCCGAGCGGCGCCTCGGTGCCCTGCGGCACGCGATAGTCGAGCGGCCCGAGGGCGGCAGTCAGAAGGAGGACGCGGGCGCGGGTCATCTGTGGGGAGGATATAGGGCGGCCGGTAAAATAGGAAAGCGGACGCGGCGCCGGAAAATGGATGCGCGCAGAGACGCAGTGATTTCGGTTCACGCGGAGACGCGGAGAATATGGCGCGAGCCATAAATCTGCACCGTTCGCCCTGAGCTTGTCGAAGGGCCGTTCTTTCTCTTTGGCGCCGCAAGAAGAACAGTGCTTCCCCCGGACTTGATCCGGGGTCAGCACGAACGAAAACAGCGGTGATCCAGATTTAACGCGCGGCGTTTTGGAAAGCGGCCAGCGCTGCTTCCTTCACCCGCGGTTTCGCCGGCTTGGGGCGCCGGAACCAGAAGGTCCAGACCGCGAGGCTTCCCAGCATCGTCATCGACAGGCCCGAGATCGTCAGGACGAGCCGCCACAAAAGGCCGCCGACCTTGCCCGAATGGATCGGATAGGCCTTGTTGAACGCCTGCGCGCCCGCGGGCATCGCGAGCGCGTCGCGCGCGCCGAGCAGCTTTCCCGTCGCGGCGTCGAACCACAGGGTCGAGCGGCCGTTGGGCAGCCATTCGGCCTGCTGGCGCATCCGCAGCATGATCGGGCCGCCGTCCTTCGCGGGCAGGCTGAGGATGCGGAACTCGGCATCGGGGAAGCGTCGGCGCGCTTCGCCCAGCATCGCCGCATAATCGGGTTTGGCGGCGAGCGGGCCGCCCGTGTATTTCGGCGGTTCCATCGCCTTCACCGTTTCGGCGACCGAACCGAAGGGCGCGACCATCGCCATCGCGAAGGGGCGAAAGATCATCATCGTGCCGGTGACGACCGACAGCAGCAGCAACGGTGCGACGACGATGCCGAGGTCGCGGTGGTGCATGACGATCGCCGGCCGGCTCATTCGCTTCGGCCACAGGCGGAAGCGGAAAGTGCGGCGCGTGCGCCACCACAGGATGACGCCCGAGAGGATGAAGAACAGGCCGCACAGCCCCGCGGTGCCGATCACCCATTCGCCGGTGTCGCCGGTGAACAGATGATGGTGGAAATCGAAGATCCACAGCTCGGGCCGCTCCCACTGGCTCGCCCACTGCGTAGCGACTTGTCCCGTCTGGTCGGCGTAGAGGCCGGCGCCGTCGCCGAAGCGCGCCTGGTGCAGTCCGAAACCGTCGCTGGCATAGATGATGCCCTGCGGCGCCTGCGGCAGCGCCATGATCCGCTCGGTCGCGGCGACGGTGCTCGCTAGGTCGGTGCGCAGCGGATCGCCGGCATGCGCGACGCCGATCCACGCATATTTGTGCAGCAGGATGGTGCCCGACAGGCCGAGCAGCGCCAGCACGAGGCCGATCAGGCCGCCGGTCCAGCGGTGCAGCGTGTCGAGCAGTTTCATCATCGGTGGGTCATGCCTAGAAACGATAATCCCAGCCGAGCGTGAAGGTGCGTCCGCGGCCGGCGAAGTTGAAGAAATTGTCTGTCGGTCGCTGGGTGTCGCTCGCATAGCTGATATATTGCCGGTCGAACAGATTCTGCACCGCAAGGCTGATGCCGCCGAGCCGGGTCTGATAGCGCAGGATGGCGTCGGTCAGATTATAGCCCTCGAAATCGTTGCGCGCGTCGCGACCCGGCCCCCGGAAGGTGCGCGCGAGATAGAATTGCGTCTGGACGCGCGCGGACAGGGGGCCCTTCGCATAGGCGGCGGCGAGGTTGAGCCGGTCGGGCGAGATATTGGCGCCGTCGAGATCGGTGTCGACCGCCCCGTCGCCGTCATTGTCGAACCGGCCTTCGATATGCGCATAGCCCGCCGACAGCGTCAGCCCGTCGATCGGCATCCGCACCGCGAGGTTGAGTTCGAGCCCCTCGATCTCGACGCGCTGGCGCACGACGTCGAAGATGCCGTCGGGACGCGCGATCAGAAGCTGCCCCTTGGTGCTCGTCGACCAGAAATAGGTCGCGGTCGCGTCGAGCGGCCCGCGCTTCACCTCGACCCCGATCTCGCGGTTGTTCGAGACGATCGGCGCGATATCGAGATAATTGTCGATATCGACCCCTGTCCTGCTCACCGCGCGGGTGATGCGGCCGACGTCGGGGACGGTATAGCCCTCGGCATAGCTGGCATAGGCTCGGATGCCCGGCACCGGCTCGACGATCAGGCCGCCGTTGACCAGCACGTCGTCGAAGCTCGGGCTGCCGCCCCCGACGTCGACGCCGCCATAGGTCGACGGGCCGCAGGGCCCGGTCGGCACCGCCGGGGGCGCGGGGCACGCGACGAAGGTGTTGGCGGCGAGCGTGTGATAATCGGCAATGCTGATCTTCACATCCTCGTAGCGCGCGCCGCCGGCGAGGCGGACGACGCCATCGAACAATTTGAGGTTCGCCTGGCCGAAGGGCGCGAAGCTGCGGAACTTGGTCGGCGGTACCCATGCACGATTCGTGGTGATCAGCCGCTGCTCGCTTTCGTCCCACAGCGCGTCGAAGCCCGCGATCAGCGTCAGTGCCTCGAAACCCGGAACCGCGCGCTCATAGCTGATCTTGGCGCCGACCTTGCGGCTGCGGTTCTGCGACTGGTCAAACAGCGTGCCGACGGGCGCGATCGCCGGGTCCTGAAAGCTGGCGATCGGATTGGGCTCGCCGCCGAACGTGTCGCGGGTGCGGTTCCAGAACAGCTGGCTGACGAAATTGCCGCCGCCCAGTTGCGGGTCGGTCAGCGACAGCGCGACGCTTTCGGTCCGGCTCGCGGCGGGAACGCCCGGCGGCGTTCCGCGCGCCTGGGTGGTGGGGATGCCCCCCGCCTTGTTGCCCGCGACCGGCGCATAGTCGCCGTCGCCCTTCATCTCGTAGCGGCTGGCGATCAGGTCGAGCCGCATCGTGTCGGTGACGGCATAGCCGAAGCGGCCGAAGAGCGAGAGCGTCTTCGAATCCATCGTTTCGCCCTGCGTCAGGTTGATGCCGACCGGACGTCCCTCGCCATCGCGAAAGATGCCGCGGATTTCATAGGCAGCGCCGACCGTGGCGTCGAACCGCCCCGCCTTGTACTGGACGAGCCCGGCCGCCTTGCCGCCCATGCCGGCGCCCGAAAATTCGTCGTCGGCGGTGCCCTGGAGTAGGAAGCGGCCGGACACGCCGTCGGTCTTCGGCGCGCCCACCGTCACCTGGTTGACGATGCCGCCGGTGCCGCCGATCCCCTGCAATGCGTTCGAGCCGTAGATGACCTCGACCCGGTCGATGAAGAAGCCGTCGATGGTGAAGCCGTCGCGGCTGCCGTCGCGCAGCGGGTTCGACTGCGGAATGCCGTTGATCGCATAGAGCGGCGCGCGCCCGCGCAGCGTTTCGCCGGCGCCCGACAATTTCTGCCGGGTGGGGGAGAAGCTGGGGGTCAGCGTCGCCACCGCGTCGGCGATCGACCCCGAAATCGCGATCTGCTGTTCCAGCGCCTGCTTGTCGATCAGGTCGATCGTCAGCGGCAGCGCATTGGGTGGCAGGACGGTGCGCGCCGCGGTGACGATGATGGCCTCGTCAGCGTCGGCGCTGTCGGGCGCTGCGGTGCTTTGGGCATGGGCGGGCGACGAAAGCGCGGTGCAGGCCAGCACTGCGGCGAAATATCTGCGATTCATTCTCGGCTCCTGTTCCGGACGCGCTGCTAATGCGAGCTATTCGCAGACGCAAGGGCAAAGCAGGATCGATGCCGATTTGGTTCGCTTTCGGACGCGGTGTGGAAAATTCGCCACAGTGCGCAAAGCGCGCTATCACCGCCGCCATGCGCGAGAAGGAACTGCGTTTCGCCCTGATCTGCTATGGCGGCATCAGCCTTGCCGTCTACATGCACGGGATCACCAAGGAGATATGGCGCCTCGCCGCGGCGTCGCGCGCCTTTCACGACGGCACCGACGCCGCCGGGTCGGGCGTCGTCTATCGCAAGCTGCTCGCCGCGATCCAGGCGAAGAGCGGGGTGCGGCTGCGCGTGCTCGCCGACATCGTCGCGGGGGCGAGCGCGGGGGGGATCAACGGCGTCTTCCTGGCGCGGGCGCTCGCCGAGGGCCTGTCGCTCGATCCGCTGACCGAATTGTGGCTCGACGATGCCGATGTCGATCGCCTGCTCGACCCCGACGCGCGGCCGCTGTCCGCCGCGACCAAATTCTGGGCGGTACCGATCGCCGGCTGGGCGATGAAGCGGCGCGGCAACGTCATCGACCGCACCGTGGGCGGGAGCGCGCAGGACGAGGTGCGCGCGAAGCTGTCACGTTTCGTGCGCGCGCGCTGGTTCGAACCGCCCTTCGGCGGCGCGATCTTCTCCAACCTGCTGCTCGACGCGTTCGACGCGATGGACAAGGCGCCGCGCGGCCCGACCCTTGTGCCGGCGGGACAGCCGGTCGACCTGTTCGTCTCGGCCACCGATTTCGCGGGGCATAGCATGCCGCTGGCGCTCAACAGCCCGCCGCGCGTCACCGAGCAGGAGCATCGGCTGGTGATGCATTTCCGGCAGGACGGGCGGGCGGGCAAGCGGCTCGACGACGTGCCGGGCCTGGCCGCGGCGGCGCGGGCGACCGCCAGCTTTCCCGGCGCCTTTCCGCCCTTCACGCTGCGCGAACTCGACGGCGTCCTCGCCCAGCGCGGCATCGACTGGCCGGACCGCGACGCCTTCATCAAGGTGCAGCTTCCCGCCGGCAGCGAGGCCGATCCCGCCGACCGGGTGCTGATCGACGGATCGGTGCTCGCCAATGCACCCTTCCGCCCGGCCATCGCCGCGCTCAAGCAGCGACCGGCGCGGCGCGAGATCGACAGGCGCTTCGTCTATATCGACCCCAAGCCCGATTATCGTTCGATCCGCTTCGGCCGGCATGGCGAGCCGGTCGAGGGCGCCGAAAAGCGGCTGCCGGGCTTTCTGACGACGATCCTGGGCTCGCTTTCCGAAATCCCGCGCGAACAGCCGATCCGCGACAATGTCGAGGTGATCGAGAGCATGTCGCGGCGCATCCGCCGCATGCAGCATATCGTCGACGCGATGAAGGTCGAGGTTGAGGAACAGGTGGCGGCGCTGTTCGGTACCACCTTCTTCCTCGACAGCCCGACCCCGGCGCGCCTCGGCAAGTGGCGCGCCAAGGCGCAGACCGAAGCGGCGGCGCGCGCGGGCTTCGCTTTCGCACCCTACGGCCACCTCAAGCTGTCGGCGGTGGTCGAGGAACTGGTGGCGCTGGTCGAGCGGCTGGCGCCCTCCGAAGGCGCGATCCACCGCGCGCGGCGGCGCGAGGCGCTGTGGGAGGAGGTGCGGCAGCGCGGGCTCGACCGCATCTCGGGCAAGCGCGGCGCGGGGGCGAGCGGCGACGCCATCGCCTTCTTCCGCATCCACGACCTCGGCTTCCGCGTCCGCCGGCTGCGCTTCCTCGCGCGCGAGCTCGACGCGATCGAAGCGACGCGCGACGCGCCCGACCCGGCGTGCGAGGCGATGCACGAGGCGATCTTCGCCGCGCTCGGCCTCTATCTGGAGCGCGAAGGCGACAACTGGCTCGCCGACCTCGACGTCGCCGAGGATGCCGGGATGGGGGAATGGATCGACGCGATCGGCGACCGGCGCGACCTCGTCGACGTCGATGCCGAGACCGACGAGCTGATCGCCGCGGCGCTCGCGGCGCTGCCCAAGGATGACCGGCGGACGATGCTGCTCGCCTATCTCGGCTATCCCTTTTTCGACATCGCGACGCTGCCGCTGCTGCAGGGCGAGGGATTCGACGAATTCGACCCGATCAAGATCGACCGCATCTCGCCCTCCGACGCGACCGCGATCCGTCCCGGCGGTGCGGCGGCGATGCTGAAGGGGATCGAGTTCAACAGCTTCGGCGCCTTCTTCAGCCGCGCCTACCGCGAGAACGACTATCTGTGGGGGCGGCTCCACGGCGCCGACCGCCTGATCGACATCGTGGCGTCGAGCGTGACCGGCGACGGCGCGCTGACGAGCGAGGAACTGGCGGCGATCAAGCGCCGCGCCTTCCACGCGATACTCGACGAGGAGGACGGCCGGTTGCCGCGGGTGCAGGTGCTGATCGACGAGATACGGGGAGAGATCGGAGCCATCTGAGCCCTTCCGCAAGAAGAAGGGACAGGATGATCATTCGGTCAGGTCGTCCCACATTTCCTTGATGCGGCCGAAGAAGCCCTGGCTCGCGGGGCATTCGTCGCCGGTCTCGGTCTCGCGAAAGGCTTCGAGCAGTTCCTTCTGCTTCGCGTTGAGCTTCGTCGGCGTCTCGACGTCGATCTGGATGACGAGGTCGCCGTTGCCGCGGCCGTTGAGCACGGGCATGCCGGCGCCGCGCTGGCGCAGCTGCTTGCCCGACTGGATGCCGGCGGGAATGGTGATGTCATGCTTGCGGCCGTCGAGGCCGGGGATGGTGATGCAGCCGCCGAGCGCCGCGGTGGTGAAGCTGATCGGCGCGCGCGTGAACAGCGTCGTCCCCTCGCGTTCGAACAGCCGGTGCCGCGCGATGTGGAGGAAGATGTAGAGGTCGCCCGGCGCCGCGCCGCGCGCACCCGACTCGCCCTCGCCCGACAGGCGGATGCGCGTCCCTTCGTCGACCCCGGCGGGGACGTTGACGGTCAGCGTCTTGCGCCGGTCGACGCGGCCCTCGCCATGGCACTGGTCGCACGGATCGGTGATGACCTCGCCCGATCCCTGGCAATGCGGGCAGGTGCGCTCGACCATGAAGAAGCCCTGCTGCGCGCGCACCTTGCCGTGGCCGCCGCACGTCGTGCAGCGATGGGTCGAGGTGCCGGGCCGGGCGCCCGATCCGTCGCACGCATCGCAGCGCGCCGCGACATCGACCTGAATCTCGCGCACGCAGCCCGAAAAGGCGTCCTCGAGCCTGATTTCCATGTCGTAACGCAGGTCGGCGCCGCGCGCCGGGCCGCGCTGCTGCCGCCCGCCGCCGCCGAAGGCCGAACCGAAGATCGATTCGAAGATGTCGCCGATGTCGCCGAAATCGGCATGGCCGCCGAAGCCGCCCTGCGGCATGCTCTTGCCGAAACGGTCGTAAGCCGCGCGCTTCTGCGGGTCCTTCAGCACCTCATAGGCTTCGTTGATCGCCTTGAAGCGCGCCTCGCTGTCCTGGCACCCCGGGTTGCGGTCGGGGTGATATTTCATCGCCAGCTTGCGATAACTCGCCTTGAGCGTCGCATCGTCGGCGGTCCGCTCGCATTCGAGCAGTTCATAATAATCGATGTCGAGCGACATGCTGCAAAGCCCCTTACTTCAACCCGTCGCCCCGGCGAAAACCGGGGCCGCTGTCGGTTCGGCGGAACCTTGCCGAGAGCGATGCCAGCCTTCGCCGGCATGACGGGTGAAGCCCATTCCTTACTTCTTGTCGTCCTCGACTTCCGAGAATTCGGCATCGACGACATCCTCGTCGGCCTTGGCGCCGTCCGCATTCGGACCGGCCTCGGCACCGGGCGACGCCGCGGCCTGCTGTTCCTTCTCGTAGATCGCCTGGCCCAGCTTCATCGCTACCTGCGCGAGCGCCTGCGCCTTTTCGGTCATCGCGGCGGCATCGCCGCCCTCGACCGCCGTCTTGGCTTCGGCGACCGCGGCCTCGATCTCGGACTTCAGCACTGCATCGACCTTGTCGCCATGCTCTTCGAGCTGGCGCTCGGTCGTGTGGATCAGGCTTTCGGCGTTGTTCTTCGCCTCGGCCGCCTCGCGACGCTTCTTGTCCTCTTCGGCGAACTGTTCGGCGTCCTTGACCATCTGGTCGATGTCGGCATCCGACAGGCCGCCGCTGGCCTGGATCTTGATCTGCTGTTCCTTGCCGGTGCCCTTGTCCTTCGCCGAGACGTTGACGATGCCGTTGGCATCGATGTCGAAGGTCACCTCGATCTGCGGCACGCCGCGCGGCGCCGGCGGGATGCCGACGAGATCGAACTGGCCGAGCATCTTGTTATCGGCCGCCATCTCGCGCTCGCCCTGGAAGACGCGGATCGTCACCGCCGACTGATTGTCGTCGGCGGTCGAATAGACCTGCGACTTCTTGGTCGGGATGGTGGTGTTGCGGTCGATCATGCGCGTGAACACGCCGCCCAGCGTCTCGATGCCCAGCGACAGCGGCGTCACGTCGAGCAGCAGCACGTCCTTGACGTCGCCCTGCAGAACGCCTGCCTGGATCGCGGCGCCGATCGCGACGACCTCGTCGGGGTTGACGCCGGTGTGCGGTTCCTTGCCGAAGAAGGCCTTCACCACCTCGCGCACCCGCGGCATGCGGGTCATGCCGCCGACCAGCACGACCTCGTCGATGTCGCTCGCGCTGACGCCGGCGTCCTTGATCGCCTTCTTGCACGGTTCGAGCGTCCGCTTGATCAGCTCCTCGACCAGTTTTTCCAGGTCGGCGCGGGTGATCGTCTTGACGAGGTGCTTCGGCCCGTTGGCATCGGCGGTGATGAAGGGCAGGTTGACCTCGGTCGACTGCGCCGACGACAGTTCGATCTTCGCCTTTTCGGCAGCTTCCTTGAGCCGCTGGAGCGCCAGCTTGTCGCCGCGCAGGTCGATGCCTTCGTCCTTCTTGAAGCCGTCGGCCAGATATTCGACGATCTTCGAGTCGAAATCCTCGCCGCCGAGGAAGGTGTCGCCGTTGGTCGACTTCACCTCGAACACGCCATCGCCGACTTCGAGCACCGAAATGTCGAAGGTGCCGCCGCCGAGGTCATAGACCGCGATCGTCTTGTTCTCCGACTTGTCGAGCCCGTAAGCGAGCGCGGCCGCGGTCGGCTCGTTGATGATGCGCAGCACTTCGAGACCGGCGATCTTGCCGGCATCCTTGGTCGCTTGCCGCTGCGCGTCGTTGAAATAGGCCGGGACGGTGATCACCGCCTGCTCGATCTTCTCGCCGAGATAGGATTCGGCAGTTTCCTTCATCTTCTGAAGGATGAAGGCCGAAATCTGCGACGGCGAATAATCCTCGCCGCCCGCGCGGACCCACGCGTCGCCGTTCGCGCCCTTGACGATGTTGTAGGGGACGAGTTCCATGTCCTTCTTGGTCATGGGGTCGTCGAAACGGCGGCCGATCAGGCGCTTCACCGCGAAAATCGTGTTTTCGGGATTGGTGACGGCCTGGCGCTTCGCCGGCTGGCCGATCAGCCGCTCGCCGTCCTTGGCGAAGGCGACGATCGACGGCGTCGTGCGGGTGCCTTCGACATTTTCGATAACCTTGGGCTTGCCGCCCTCCATGACCGCGACACAGCTGTTCGTGGTGCCGAGGTCGATCCCGATCACTTTGGCCATAATCTCAACGTCCTTGTTGCTTCTTCGGCGCCCTGATGCGGCACGCCTGATGTTCGTCTGATGGGCGCGATATAGGTGCGCTGATCCTTGGCACAAGGGTTTCCAGAGCGTATCTGGGACAGGAAATTGCAGCTTTTCGGGAGTCCGCACATCATGAAAGCCCTTGCCATCGCCGCGCTTGCCGCCGCCACCTTCGCCATCGGGGGGTGCCAGGAAAATCTTGGCGCCGGTCCGCAGCTCAATGTCGTCTCCGGCTATATCCAGATGGGCGCGACCCCCGATCGGCCCGCGGTCGGCTATTTCACCGTCGAGGGCGGGCCGCAGCCGGTCGAACTGGTCGCGGTGACCGCCGACCTTGCGCAGCGCGTCGAGATGCACGAAAGCGTGCGCGAGAACGGCGTGGTGACGATGAAGCCGCTCGCGCGCGCCGCGGTGCCCGCCAAGGGCAAGCTCGAGTTCAAGCCGGGCGGCAAGCATCTGATGATCTGGCACATCAACGGCGCCGCGGTGCGCGCGGGCAAGCTGCCGATGGCCTTTGTCTTCACCAACAACAATAACGACCGCATCCTGTTCGACATGCCGATCAAGCCGGCACCCGATGCGGGTGCGGCGGATCATGGCGGCATGGACCATGATGCGGGCGAAGGCGCCGCGAAGAAGTAGTCCCGGCCGCCTTCCGTTTCGCCGAAGGGCCGGCCCGGATCAGGCGGTGCCGAACGGCAGGATGCTTTCGAGCGTTGCGAGCGGCGGTGCGCCGGGAACGACGACCTTGTGGCGAAGCAGGAAGGTGTGGCGGACGATTTCCGCCTGCTGCTCGATCCCGTAGCGCTCCAGTTTCCAGCCGGGCTTGATGCTGTAGCTGTACCGGCAGAATGGGTGTCGGCGCAGGACGAGGTTCATGCCGTGCTGGAACTGCCAGACGTGAACCAGTTCGTGGATCAGATGCCCCTGCCAGCCGAGCGTGGCATGGGCGAAACAGTCGCAATAGCCCGGTCCCTTCGGGTGGAAATGGATGCGGCCGCGCGGGGCCATCGTGATCCGGCGCGGCTGGAACGGCCACCATTTCCGATGGACGATGCGAACGGCGTCGAGATCGAGCGCATCGCCGAACATGCCCTGCGCCATCGTGCGTTCTGCGTCGGTCAGCGGTCGTCCCTCGTCCAGCATGGCGCCACCATAGAGGCAAATGGACGGGAGGAAAGACGGTGTGCGCCGCGTCCCGATTTTTCGGGGCGCCAACTTCCCACCCATGCGTCATATAGACAGGGGAGGAAGAATTAGCGGATGGCTGCGGAAGCTGCCTCTGATCTGGAACGCTTGAGCCGGAAGTTCCGGCCGGCCCTTGTCGCGTTTTTCTCGCGGAGAATATCGAGCCATGCCGAGGCCGAAGACATGACGCAGGAAGTGTTCATCCGCCTGGCCCAGACGCAGACAGACCATTTCGATTCCACCGAGGCGTTCATCTTTCGCATCGCGACGAACCTGCTGCGCGACCGCTCGCGCCGCGACCGCGTGCGCAATGCCTACCGCCAGTCCGTCGAGCAGGATGATGCGGGCGAGGTCGATCCCCTCGACCCGCACCGCATCGCCGCCGCGCGCGAAACCATCGGCAAGCTGTGGGCGGCGATCCAGGCGCTGCCCGAGCCGACCCAGCAGATTTTCATCCTCTACCGCGTCGAGAATATGGACAAGCAGACGATTGCCGACAATTTCGCCTATAATGTGCGGACAGTCGAAAAGCATATTTCTCGCGCGCTGGTCTTTCTCGCTCGCCGGGTAGGGGGAAGGCCATGATCCATTCGGCAGACGACGACATGCCGCTCGCCCATGAGGAGCAGGCTGCCGAATGGTGCTGGCGCATCGCCGATCGCGCCCTGAGCGAAAGCGAGCGCGACGAGTTCGATGCATGGCTCCGCGCGGATCCGCGTCACCGCGAGGCGTTCGACGAGATGGTAACGGTCTGGAAAGGCACCGACGCCATCGCCGAGATGCCGGGCTTCCTCTCGCTCCGCGCCAAGGCGCTGACGACGATGGAAGCCGCGCGCGGCGCGGGCGATCCGCGATCTGGCTGGCGCAGAAGCCGACAGCGCGTTCTCGCCCTTGCGGCGGTTCTGGTGCTGATGGTGATCAGCGGCGCATGGTATCTGGCGAGCGGCCCCGACGTCTATGCCACCGGCATCGGCGAGCGGCGCGTCGTTCGGCTCGACGACGGGTCGCGCGTGTCGCTCGACGCGTCGAGCCGGGTCACGGTCGCCTATTCGGGCGACAGGCGCACGCTCGTCCTCGAACGCGGGCGCGCGAAATTCGACGTGGCGAAAGACCCGCTGCGTCCCTTCACCGTCACCGCCGGGCAAAAGACGGTGGTCGCGACCGGCACGGCATTCAGCGTCGAACTGCTGCGAGACCAGATGCGCGTCCTGCTCTACGAGGGCCATGTCGCGGTGCTGGCGCATCCCGCGGGTCAGGCGCGGGCGCCAGAGCGCATCGGCGGACGTACCGACGCGGGATCGCGGCTCAGGCCGGGGCAGGAACTGACCCTGATTCTGTCGTCGGGCGCGGCGAGCATCGCTCCCGCCGACGCCGTTCGGTCGCTGTCGTGGGAGGGCGGACGGCTGACCTTCATCGACGAACCGCTGGCGCGCGCGGTCGAGCGCGTGAATCGCTACGCCGACACGCCGATCGTCGTCGGCGACGCGACGGCGGGCGGCTATCCGGTCAACGGCGTGTTCGACGCAGGCGACACCCGCGGCTTCATCAGCGGCGTGACCGCGATCTTCCCGGTTTCGGCCCGCGCCGAGGGCGGCAGTATCCGGCTCGATAGCGCGGCAAGGGCCGCACCGGAAAAATAGAGGGGCGCAAATCCGGCGGCCGTGCGTCTCATTTTACAGGGGGGCGTGAATCGACCCCTCGTAACTTGGGGGAGTATCTCATGTCTTTCAGGCCGCACCTGCTGTCCGGGCTTGCCACCGCCGCTATCGTCGTTTCCGCCCTTCCGGCGCCCGCCTTTGCGCAACAGGCCGTCGCGTTCGACATCCCGGCGCAGGACCTTGGCGGCGCATTGCGCGCCTTGGCGCAGGCCAGCGGCATTCAGGTTGTCTTCGATGGCGCCGCGCTGCGCGGCAAGCGCAGCCCAGCCTTGAAGGGTAGCTATTCGGTCGATGCCGCCCTGACGGCGTTGTTGCGCGGCAGCGGGATGAGCGCGCATCGCAATGCCGAGGGTGTGTATGTGATCGCTCGGGCCGCGGCGGAAAACAACAGCGCCGAAGGCTTCCGGCCCGAGGAAATCGTCGTCACCGCGCAAAAGCGCAAGGAGGCGGTTCAGGACGTTCCGATCGCCATTTCCGCGTTCAGCGAAAAGGCACTCGAGGAACAGAAGATCGAAGGCGGCTTCGACCTGCTGAAAGCGATCCCCAACGTCACCTTCTCGAAGAATAATTTCACGGGCTATAATTTCTCGATCCGCGGCGTCGGGACCAAGGCGGTGTCGGCGACGACTGACCCCGGCGTTGCCGTGGCGTTCAACAATACGACGCTGATCCACAATCGCCTGTTCGAGCAGGAATATCTGGACGTCGAGCGGGTCGAGGTGCTGCGCGGACCGCAAGGTACGCTCTACGGTCGCAATGCGACCAGCGGCGTCATCAACCTGATCCCGCGCCGTCCGAAAATGGGTGTGTTCGAAGGGTCGATCAAGGGCGAGGTCGGCAACTACGATACCAAGCGCCTGAATGCGACCCTGAACGTCCCGCTGGTCGGCGACGTGCTCGCGCTGCGCCTTGCCGGGTCGATGACGACGCGCGACGGCTTCGACTATAACGACACCACGAAGAACCGCATAAACGGCCGCGATTTGTGGACAGGCCGCGCATCGCTCGCATTTGAACCGGAGCCCTGGTTCCGGGCCAATCTGATCTGGGAACGCTTCAACGAGGATGACAATCGGTCCCGCACCGGCAAGCAGCTTTGCCATCGCGACGATGGACCGACGCATGTCGGCGGCGTCGATCTGGCCGACAATGTGAATGTGTATACGGGCGTGGAAATCCGTCGTGCCTTGTTCGGTCAGGGATGTAAGCCCGGCAGCCTCTTTGATGACGCCGCCTTTGGGACGCCCAATGGTTTATCGTACGGCTTCATTCTAGGTGCGGTGGGCCTGAAGGATGCTGGAACCGGCCTTGGATTTTTGAATGCCGAACAGAGCGGAGGATTACAGGCCATCATCCAACCGGTTGATCCGTACGGTGGGCTTATGCAGAATCGTGACCTGCGCGTGATCAACTCGATCCGTGATCCTCGCTACCGTGCAAAGGCCGATCTTCTCCAGTTCAACTTTGACATTGACTTCACGCCCGCTCTGACCTTCACTTCCCAGACGGCGTACAATGAAGATAAAACTTATTCATTTCAGGATTACAATAGATTTAATAGTTTTCCCGTCTTCACAAATACGTCAAATTTAATTCAGCATACTGGGGAGCCAAGTCAATATCGTGACTTGGCTCCGGGAGGAATATTCTGCGATCCGCAGGTGGGATGTACTGACAAGGTGGCCGGTTTTGATATAAGCCAAGCAAAATCAAAGCAGTTCAGTCAGGAACTTCGCCTACAGTCATCATTTAATGGGCCTTTTAACTTTAGCGCAGGCGTCAACTATACCCATTTTAAGACTGTAGATGACTATTATGTCATGTACAATGTGTTGACGGCATTGGCTTGGGGGCCAGGGTTTTTCTCGATCCCGGACCTTGCAACTCCGTGGGATCCAGCCGTGTGCCCCGGATCCAATACGATAGGCGGCCCCGCGGTTTCACCATCCGATCCGCTAGCGACTTGTCCTTATGTTGATCCAAATCCTGTTGATAGCATTGATGGGAATGGCCACAATTACTTTCGATCCAAGAATCCCTATAGGCTTGCATCTTCAGCGATTTTTGGCGAGGCCTATTGGAATATCCGCGACGATCTGAAGCTGACAGCCGGTTTTCGCTACACGGATGACCGCAAAACATTCACGCCGGTTCCTTCGCAGGCCTTGCTGGCAAGGTCGATGTGGGCAGGTGGAACGGTCTCCTCTGGCTATCCGGAACTCGCACCCATCAAACAGACTTGGCGCGAGTGGACGGGCAGGATAGGCCTCGACTGGAAACCGGAACTAGGTTTCACTGACGATACCATGCTCTACGCCTTTTATTCCCGTGGTTACAAAGGGGGCGGAGCAAACCCGCCGAGCCCCGGCTTCGCAACTGGGGAAGAGTTTCTAGCTAACGCTTTGGCTGACGGCGTTAATCCACTAGTTCTCGATTTTTATACGGGTATGTATCCTGTATTGACTCTTAATTCCGTAGAATATGATTCGACATTTAATCCAGAATTCGTGAACTCTTTTGAAATAGGTGCCAAGAATACGTTGCTAAATGGCGCGCTGACATTCAACGCTACGGCATTCCTATACGACTATAAAGATTATCAGGTTTCGCAAATTCGGGACCGTACGGCTGTAAACGAGAATTTCGACGCCAAGGTATGGGGTCTGGAATTCGAGACGGTGTTCGCGCCGACGCGGAATCTGCGGATCAATGCCAATCTTGGCTATCTCCGCACAAAGATCGGCAAAGGTGAGAGCTCGATCGACATCATGAACCGCACGCAAGGCAATCCCGATTACACTTTGGTCAAGCCGTGGATGCAATTGCCGTCCAACTGTGTCGTTCCGACTCATGTCGCAGCGGAATGGGCGCGCGCGCGTTCCGGTCTTATGCAATATTATGGCCTGTGCGGCGGCGTCAGGGGCCTGATCGCCGGATTCTTTCCTCCGGTCATCACGGACCCTGCCTTTGGCGGCACCGAATATGATCCCGCCAACTATCCCGAACTGAATGGCGGCGCTGGTCTCCGGGCCGACTTGAGCGGCAACGAATTGCCCAACGCACCCCGCTGGACGGCCAACATCGGCGCTCAATATACGATCGACTTCGATGCCGACTGGAGTGCGACCCTTCGGGGCGACGCTTATTGGCAGGCCAAAAGCTGGCACCGCGTCTATAATCTCGACCCTTATGATCGCCTGAAAAGTTGGTCTAACGTCAACATTTCGCTGCGCGTCGATGGGCCCGAGGATCTGACGTTCGAAGCTTATGTGAAGAATGTCTTCAACAAGTCGCCGATCACCGACGCCTTCCTGAACTCGGACGATACGGGCCTGACGACCAACGTCTTCACGCTCGATCCGCGCGTCATCGGGTTCAGCATCGCAAAGAAATTCTGACGTCCTCTCCACCCACCACTGGGGGAAACCTTGGGTCGATGCCTCCTTGCTCCCGGGCAAGCATCGGCCCAGCTTTTTTGGGAGGGCCGACGGGATATGGGCTCTCGCGCCCGCCGAGCGTGCCGATCGGCGGTGCGGCGCGGGTGGAGGCCTGTCGGGCGGTGCTGCCGTTCGGGCCGATGCGTTGATCGGAGCCGGCTGCCGCCGAAACCTCTGGCCAAAGGCGCAGCGTTCATTCTATGTTCCGTGCATGGATATGCTCTCGCTGATCGCCGCTCTTGTCGCGCTCGTCCTAGGCGCTCTGATCGGCTGGTTGTTTGCCGGGCGGCAGGCGGGGGCGCTGCGGGCCGAGCGTGACGGGTTGGCCGAGCGGTTCAAGATCGCCGTGACCGACCTTGCCGCAGAGGCCGACGCGCGCAAGGCCGCCGACCTGCAATTGTCGGCGCTGCTCGCCGAGCAGAAGGCGCGCGATGCCGCGCATGACGCGCAGATCGCCCAGCTTCGCGAGGCGCAGGCGGCACTTACCGCGCAGTTCCGCGAGGTTGGGCAGGCGATGCTCGGCGAGGCGCAGAAGGCGTTCCTCGAACGCGCCGAGGCGCGCTTCCGGCAGAGCGAGGAAAGCGCGGGGCAGAATCTGAAGGCGCTGCTGTCGCCCGTCCACGAGCGGCTCGAAAAATATGAGCGGGCGGTGACGAAGGTCGAGGCCGACCGGCAGAGCGCCTTCGGCATCCTGCAGGGGCAGATCGAATCGATGCGCGCGCAGAACGAGCGCGTGTCGAGCGAGGCGGCGAAGCTGGTCAACGCGCTGCGCAACGCGCCCAAGGCGCGCGGCCGCTGGGGCGAGCAGCAGCTTCGCAATGTCCTCGAAAGCTGCGGTCTTTCCGAACATGCCGATTTCCAGACCGAGGTCAGCGTCGCCGACGGCGAGGGCGGGCGGCTGCGCCCCGACGTGGTGGTGCGGGTGCCGGGCGGGCAGAATCTGATCATCGACGCCAAGGTGTCGCTCAACGCCTATCAGGACGCGTTCGGCGCGGTCGATGAGGGGGAAAAGACGGCGCATCTGGCGGCGCACGCCGCGGCGATGAAGGCGCATGTCAACGCGCTCGGCGCCAAGGCCTATTGGAACCAGTTCGACGACACGCCCGACTATGTCGTGATGTTCGTCCCCGGCGAGCATTTCCTCGCCGCCGCGCTCGACCAGGATACGGGGCTGTGGGACTATGCGTTCGAGCGCAAGGTGCTGCTCGCGACCCCGACCAACCTGATCGCGATCGCGCGCACCGTCGCCGCGGTGTGGCGGCAGGAAAAGCTCGCGGGACAGGCGCGCGAGATCGCGGCGCTCGGCAAGGAACTGTACGCGCGCATGGCGACGATGGGCGGGCATATCGCGCGGGTCGGCAAGAATCTCGACCAGGCGACGGGCGCCTACAACGCCTTCGTCGGCAGCTTCGAATCGCAGGTGCTGACGCAGGCGAAGCGTTTCGAGGCGCTCGATATCGAGACCGGCGGCAAGGAAATCCCGACGCTGCCGGTCGCCGAACAGGCCGCGCGCCCGCTCGCCAAGCTGGCGGCAGCGCCGAACGCGGTGAACGACGCGGGCGAATGAGTCGCCATTGCCGCGCAGGCGGCATGTCGGCCTGGAAGCGCATGCCAGACCGGCATCGCTCCCCCGATCCCCGATCCCCGCTCCCCAATTTCGCTCGACACGAACGGAGCGATGGTTCGGATTTTACGCCCGCGGTTCTATATCGCCCGCTTGAGCACGGCCGTCTTGCCGTCCCTGCCGGTCAGCACCATCGTGCCGTCCGCCGGGAAATCGATGCGCACCGGCGCCTCCATCAGGGCGAAGAAGCCGCGTTCCTGTTCCATCGCGGGGCCGGGGCAGGCCATCAGCGTCGCCGCGAGGCGCCCCGCGGTCAGCATTCCGTCCTTGACCGAATAGCTGCCGCCGAAGCGGTTGCAGCCGGCGCTGCCGCTCATCCGGTCACCGTCGAATTGCAGCTCGGCCGGCCGGTCGCCGGCGATCGCGACGCCGCCGATCGACACGAAGGTCCAGTGGGTGCCGGCCAGTTCGCCCGGCGGCAGGATCGCGCCGCCGCAGCCCTTCACCGTCTTGCCGTCGGCGGTCACCGTCACCGTGTCACGATAGCGCCGGTCGCTCATCCCGTCGCTGCACGCGGCGTGGGCGACGTCGACCGTCAGGCGCGGCGTGACATAGCGTTCGCCGCCCGACGACGCGCGCGCGCCGGGGTTCGGCACGACGATCTTCGTCTCGCCGTAATCGCCGGCATAGTTCAGCCTTTCGGGGGTGATCTCCAGCGTCCAGCCGGGCTCGGTGCCGACCGCCATATAGGCGCCGGCGGGCGGCGGCGCATCGCCGGGCGCCTGCGGCGTCCCGGTGGAAGCGCAGGCGGCGAGGGCGAGGGAAAGGGCGAGCAGGGGCAGCGTTTTCGTCATGGTCGTCTCCAGGAACGCGTTCGTGTCGGGTGGAGCCGGGATAGTCCGCGCCATGTCCGGCGCGCGCCCCGGTTCCGCTCGACTCGAACGGAAAGGCGGGCGTCTAGTTGCATGGGGCTGGCGCTTTTCTGCACGATCCGGCCAAGCGCCGTTCATCTTCGCCGCTGGTTCAGCACCTCATAGGCCATCACCGCCGCGGCGACCGCGGCGTTCAGGCTGTCGGCCTTGCCCAGCATCGGCATCTTCACGCGCACGTCGGCGGCGGCGGCATAGGCGGGCGGCAGCCCCTGCGATTCGTTGCCGATCAGCAGGAAGGTCGGCGCGGCATAGCGCACCGCCTGATAATCCTTGCTGTCGTCGCCGAGCCACGTTGCGACCAGCTCACCGCGGCCGGCGCGCAGCCAGGGCAGGAATTCGTCCCAGCGCGCCTGCACCAGCCGCTGGGTGAAGATCGCTCCCATGCTCGCGCGCACCGCTTCCACCGACCAGGGGTCGGTGCTGTCGTCGAGCAGGATCAGCCCGCCCGCCCCGACCGCGTCGCCGGTGCGCAGCATCGTGCCGAGGTTGCCGGGGTCGCGCAGCCGCTCGGCGACCAGCCAGATCGGCGCGGCGTCGCGGTCGATGTCGGCCAGCGCGGTCTGCGGCTCGGCATAGATGCCGACGACGGTCTGCGGGTTGTCCTTGCCGGAGAGTTTGGAGAGGATCGCTGGCGTCGTGTCGATCACCTCGCCGCCCGCCGCCAGCGTCGCCTCGACCAGCGCCTTCGCCAGCGGATGCCCGGCGGCGCCTTCGTCGGCGAGGAACAGCCACTGCGGCAGCACCCCCGCCTCGCGCGCCTCGGTCGCGATCCGCAGCCCTTCGGCGAGGAACAGCCCCTCGGCGCGGCGGTGCCGTTTCTCGCGCAGCAGCCGCATCCGCTTGACCAGCGGGTTGGAGAGGCTTTCGATGCGGCTGCGGCGGGCGCTTCCCGCGCGGGGAGGGGCCATGGGCTCAATCCTCGCCGAAGCTGTCCTTGACGAGGCCGACCAGCTTGAGCAGCGCGGTGTCGGCGCCATCGCCGCTGGTGTGGATGGTGATGCTGTCGCCTTTCGCCGCGCCGAGCATCATCAGCCCCATGATCGATGTGCCGTTGACGCGCGATCCGCCTTTTTCGACCTCGACCGTCACGGTTTCGGGCAGGCGGCTGACGAAGGTGACGAACTTGGCGCTGGCGCGCGCGTGGAGCCCGCGCTGGTTGGTGATCTCGACGGTCTCCGACGCTTCGCTCATGGCCCCACTCCCAGCATTTCCGACGCGACGGAGATATATTTCTGGCCGGCTTCCTTCGCCGCGATCACCGCCGAGCGCAGGTCCATCGCCTTGCGCGCGCTTTCGAGCCGGATCAGCATCGGCAGGTTGACTCCCGCGATCACCTCTGTCCGCCCCTGTTCGAGCAGGCTGATCGCGAGGTTCGACGGCGTGCCCCCGAACAGGTCGGTCAGCATGATGACGCCGCGCCCCTCGTCGACCTTGCGGATCGCCTCGGCGATCTCCTTGCGCCGCATTTCCATATTGTCGTTGGGGCCGATGCACACGGTCGCGATCGCGCGCTGCGGGCCGACGACATGCTCCATCGCCGTCACCATTTCCTCGGCGAGCCGGCCATGCGTGACGAGGACCATACCAAGCAGCGGCAGCGCTTTATCGGTGGGCATGAAATCGACGACCCTTATGCTTGTCCGCCGGATGCGGGAGATGCGGGCGGGGGCTTGCCCTCAAGCCCATCTTGCGGGGCGGAGTCAAGGTTGCGGTGGGTGACGGTCGGAAGGTGGCCCGCGGCCTGCAGCGTCCGGGCGACGCGTTCGGCGACATGGACCGACCGGTGGCGCCCGCCGGTGCAGCCGAAGGCGATGGTGACATAGCTCTTCCCCTCGGCGCGGTAGCGCGGCAGCAGCGTCAGCAGCAGCGTCTCGATCTGCGACACCGTCGCCTCATAGGCGGGGTCGGCGGCGACATAAGCGGCGACCGCAGAGTCGAGCCCGGTGCCGGGGCGCAGCGCTGGGTCCCAGTGCGGATTGCGCAGATAGCGCATGTCGAAGACGAGATCGGCGTTGCGCGGCAGGCCGCGCGCGAAGCCGAAGCTCAATATGTTGAGCGCCGGTTCGTTGTCGCCGTCGTCGCCGAACCGGTGGCGGATCTCTTCCTGCAGGTCGTTGCTCGAATAATTGGTCGTGTCGACGACATGCTCGGCCCAGCGACGCAGCGACTCCATCATCTCGCGCTCGCGCGCGATGCCGTCGGCGGCGGGGCGGTCCTCGGCGAGCGGATGGCGGCGGCGCGTCTCGGAAAAGCGGCGTTCGAGCTCGGCGCCCGCGCAGTCGAGGAACAGCGTCTGGATGTCGCGCCCGCCCGCGGCGCGCAGGTCCTTGATATGGCGGACGAGCAGCGAGGGGCGGAAGCCGCGGCTGCGGCTGTCGATGCCGACCGCGAGCGGCCGGTGCGCCTCGCTGCGCTTGACCGGCGCATCGATCAGCGGTTCGAGCAGCGACAGCGGCAGGTTGTCGACCACCTCCCAGCCCAGGTCCTCAAGCACCTTGAGCGCGGTCGACTTGCCCGCGCCCGCGAGGCCGGTGACGAGCAGCAGGCGCGGTTCGGCCGGAGCGGTCATGCCGGGGTCGCCAGACGGTCGAGCGCGAGCATGACCTTGATCGGTGCCGACGCCTCGAAGGCCGAAAGCCGCAGGGCGGGCAGCGGATGGCCCGCGACCGTCTCGACCTCGCCCGGGTTGGGCATGCGGTCGTAGCGGTCGGCCAGCCGCACCGCGAGCGCGAGCGGCACGGGCGCGGCGAAGGGCTGTTCGACGATGCCGATCCCGCGCACCTCCAGCTTGCCCTCCAGCGTCTCGGGCGGGCGGCACCACAGCGCGCCGTCGTGGCGCCAGACGTCGCAGCGATCGTCGGCGACCAGCCGCGCGCCCCGGTCGATCAGCCGCAGCGCGAGGTCGGACTTGCCCAGCCCGGACGGGCCGAGCAGCAGGATGCCGCGGCGCCCGGCGGCGACGCAGCTCGCATGGATGTTGACGATCTCTGGCACGGTCCGGCTCGAAAGCATCGCCTAGGCTTAGCTGCGGCGGGGTAGGGTAGCAAGGGCGGCAAACCGGCGGGTAGCGGGTTTGCGCCAACTCTGGATTGCCGCGTCGCTTCGCTCCCCGCAATGACGATTCCAACGCATGGCATCAGGCTTTATGGTCCTTGGGGATTCGGCGTTCGGCGCACCGCCTCATCCGTTCGTCATGCTGAACTCGTTTCAGCATCCATGACCGGACGTTGCCCTTTGCGCCGCCTTTCAGGCGAGGGCAGACCATGGACCACCGGATCGGGTCCGGGGCAGGCTCTGAAACAAGTTGGCACATATGTCCTTCAGGCAAGTCAGGCGCCGTTCCCCGGCGAAAGCC
>NZ_BCUA01000035.1 GCF_001591045.1 Sphingopyxis granuli NBRC 100800
GGGAACACACGATAAAGGACAGTCGCAAGATGAATCCCCACACGCCTTAAGCCAGCGGATCAAGGGGCCGGTCGGCCACGCCCCCTGAACTCCCCTTCTTCTCTGCGATCTCAGCGCCTCTGCGCGAATCGATCCAGCGAAAATCAAACCCGCCATTCGGCCTAATCCTTCGGCGCCTCCCTGACGAGATCGGCAACCGCGGCATCGAGTCCCGGCCCGCGCGCCGATTCCCCATCTTCGGCGTCCGGCTTCGCCTCGTCGTCCCTGTCGTTCCCGCGCTCGACCGCCAGCGCGCCGCCGAGGGCGTTCGCCAGCCCGGCGAGCTGTTCGCCGATCACCGCATCGACCGTGGGCGCAATGTCGGCGATCTTGAAGCGCATATAGCCGCCGACGACATAGTCGAAGCGGATCGCGCTGCCCGTCGGCATCTCCTTGATCTGGATCGTCAGCGTGCCGGTCAGCGCCTCGCCCTGCAACGGACCCAGCGCGCCCGACAGGCGCAGCAGCTGGTTGGGCTTCGCGAACAGGATGCGCGCATGCTGGACGCTGCCCATCCCCGACCCCGCGTCGGGCAGCTTTTCGCAGAAACAGCCGCCGGCCTGCGAATCGAGCCAGAAATTGGCGGCGTCGCCCGACCAGCTATGCTCCTTCGACCACCATTTCTGGGGCATGCGAAGCATCGCCCACACATCGTCGGGGCTCGCCGCGACCTGCGCCGTGTGCGCGACGGTGAAGCCGGCATCGCCCTGGTCGATCACCTTGGCGTGCGCCGGCGCGGCAACGACCGCCGCGGCGAACAACGCCCCGGCGAAACAGCTTCTGTGCTTCATGTCCCATTCCCCCCAGCCCCGGCGCCGCGCCCGATCGGCGGCGATACCGTGCGGACATAATGGCTTTTCCGCGCGGAGGAAATCACCCGAGTCGAAGCGGCGCCCGATTCAACCGCACCATTGCGCCACGACACGCGCGGTCAGCGCATGGCAGTCGGCGCCGGCGAAGGGAAAGCTGCCGCTGAGCGCGAGGCGAAGTTCGGGCGACAGCAGTTGCTGGAGCCGCCGCCGCGCCCGCAGGCAGCGCGTCTTGACCGTCGCCGGCGAGATGCCGAGCAGCGCCGCCGCATCCTCGACCGACACGCCTTCGATCTCGCGCAGGACGAAGGTGGTGCGGAATTCGGGCGGAAGCTGCGCGATCGCCGCCTCCAGCATCTCGCGTATCTGGCCCTGCGCCAGTTCGGCGTCCGGCTTGCTGCCCTGCATCGATCCGCGCATCAGATGATCCCGATAATCGTTGAGGTCGACGACCGATGTCGCATCGAGCCGCTTTCGCCGGCGCTCGCGCGCCCGGGCGCGGCCCAGCGCCTCGTTGATCGCGATCCGCGTCAGCCAGGTCGACAGCGACGAGCGGCCCGCGAAGCTGCCGATCGCCGCGAAGCCGCGCATATAGGTGCTCTGCACGACATCCTCTGCCTCGGCGCGTTCCTTGAGCACGCTCCAGGCAACGCGGAACAGCCGCTGGTTGTTGCGCTCGGTCACGATCCGCACCGCATCGCGGTCACGCGCGGCGATCCGCGCCGCCAGTTCGACGTCGGACAGAATGCCGGGATCGGTCCGGGTCTGCACCGTCATCCGTCCATCCTCCCACCATTGCCCCGACACGGCAACGACGCGAGCAGTTCGCGGCGAAGCGCGGCGTCGGCGCCGAATTCGCCGAGCCAGCATTTGGTGACCAGCGACACGCCGTGCTGCCGCACCCCGCGCGTCGTCATGCAGCCGTGCGTGGCCTCTATGATCACCGCAACCCCGCGCGGTTGCAAGGCCTCGTCGATCGCCCCGGCGATCTGCCGCGTCAGCCGTTCCTGCAACTGCAGCCGCCGCGCATAGGCATCGACGAGCCGCGACAGCTTGGAGATGCCGACCACCCGGCCTCGCGGGCGATAGGCGACGTGCGCGACCCCGACGATCGGCGCCAGATGATGCTCGCAGGTCGAAACGAGCGGAATCGAGCGCAGCAGGACGGTTTCGTCATAGCCCGCCGCATCGCCGAAGCTGCGGTCCAGCAGGCGATGCGGATCGACCCGATAGCCGGCGAACCATTCGCGATAGGCACGCGCCACCCGCGCCGGCGTATCGGCCAGCCCCTCGCGCGCGGGATCGTCGCCCGCCGCGGCGATCAGGGTGCGGACCGCCGCTTCCACCGCGGCCCGCGACGGCGACGCCTGCGTCCCGCACGGGGATTCGTCCGCCGCCATCGCGACCGGTTCGGGATCCGGATCGTACATCTCCATTCGCGCCTCCAGCCTCGTGACGCCCATTGGATGCCGCGCCGCGCGACAGGTTCCCGGGAACCTTCTCGCGGCGGCGCCATCCAATGGCCGCATTCGAACAAGGAGAAGCACGATGCTCAAGACATTCCTGCGGATCGGCGCCGCGGCGGCGCTCGCCGTCGGCGGCACGGCCTGGTCGCACGACGCGGCAAAGCCCGGCGACGCGCAGATCGCCCACATCGCCTACACGGCGGGGCAGATCGACATCGACGCCGGCAAGCAGGCGCTCGTCAAATCGAAGAATCCGGCGGTGCGGGCGTTCGCCGAAGAGATGGTGCGCGACCATGGCGCGGTGAACGAGCAGGCGCTGGCGCTGGTCGGGCGGCTCGGCGTGACGCCGGAGGCCAATGCGACGAGCGCCGCGCTGACCGCGCAGGCGGCGCAGAAGCACGACGAGCTGGCGAAGCTCGACGGCGCCGCCTTCGACCGCGCCTATGTCGCGAACGAGGTCGCCTATCATGCGACGGTCAACGGCGCGCTGCGCGACCTGCTGATTCCATCCGCCAGCAACGGCGAGCTGAAATCGCTGCTCGAAACCGGGCTGACGCTGTTCGGGGAGCATCAGAAGCACGCCGAACATCTGGCCGCGAGCCTCCGGTGAGGCGCGCGCTCCTCTGCTCCCTCGCGCTCGCCGCCGCGCCGCTGCTCGACGGCGCGGCGCCCGCGCCGCGCGTGCATCAGGTCGTGATCGACAAGATGAAATTCGGTCCCGTGCCGCCGGGGGTACGGGTCGGCGACACGATCCTGTGGATCAACAAGGACCTGTTCCGGCACACCGCCACCGCACGCGACGGCAGCTTCAATGTCGATCTGCCGGCGGGAAAGAGCGGCAGCACGCTGCTCAGGCGGCCGGGCGCCGTCCGCTTCTATTGCATCTATCATCCGGGCATGACGGGGGCGCTGACCGTCGGGCGCTAACGGCTTTCAGGTCCGAACCACCGGACGAGCCGCAGGACCGGATGGGCCGGTTCCAGACCGTGATGACATCGAATGGGCTCGTCATTGCGAGCGGCGGAGCCGCGCGGCAATCCAGAGCGTGCGGTAACCGATCTGGATTGCTTCCCCCGGATCAGGTCCGGGATTGCAATGACGAAGCGGGTCAATCCAAAGTCATCAGAGTCTAGCCGCCGAGGATCGCCTCGATCGCGCCGTTCACCGTTTCGATCGGCGCCATGCCGTCGACCTTGCTGACGATACCGCGCGCTTCGTAGATCGGCAGGATCGGCGCGGTCTTGGCGCGATATTCGGCCATGCGCGTGCGCACCGTCTCCTCATTGTCGTCGGGGCGCCGCTTGAACTCGTGGCTGCCGCAGACGTCGCAGGTTTCCGCGACCTTCGGCTGCTTGTGGCGGTCGTGATAGCCTTCGCCGCACTGCGCGCAGGAGAAACGCCCGGTGATGCGGTCGACAAGCGCATCCTCGTCGACAACCAGTTCGATGACATGGTCGAGCTTGCGGCCGCGCGCCGCCAGGATTTCGTCGAGCGCGGTCGCCTGCGCCGCGGTGCGCGGATAGCCGTCGAAGATGACCGACGTGTCGCCGCCCAGTTCGTCGAGCCTTTCGCCGATCAGGCCCGAAACGATCTCGTCCGACACCAGCCCGCCCGCGTCCATCACCGCCTTCGCCTGCTGGCCGGTCGGCGTGCCCGCCTTGACCGCGGCGCGCAGCATGTCGCCGGTCGAGAGCTGGATCATGCCATGCTCCTGCTCGAGCCGCGAGGCCTGCGTCCCCTTCCCCGCTCCCGGCGGGCCGAGCAAGATGATGTTGCGCGTCATGAAAGCCCCTCTTTGTTCCCTGATCCGTCGCGGTGGCCGTAACCGACGCCTCAGCGGCGTGCAATGCCGCCTTTCAGTTTGGCCTTCTTGATCAGGTCGCCATATTGATGCGCCAGCATGTGGCTCTGCATCTGGGTGATCGTGTCGATGGTCACGTTGACGACGATCAGCAGGCTGGTGCCGCCGAGGTGGACGGGCAGGCCGGCGTTGGCGATGAAATATTCGGGAATGAGGCAGATCAGCGCCAGATAGGTCGCGCCGATCACCGTGATGCGCGTCAGCACGAAATCGAGATAGGCGGCGGTGTTCTTGCCCGGGCGGATGCCGGGGATGAAGCCGTTCTGCCGCTTCAGATTGTCGGCGGTTTCCTCGGGGTTGAAGACGACCGCGACATAGAAGAAGCAGAAGAAGATGATGCTCGCGCCATAGAGGCCCATGTAGAGCGGCTGCCCGACCGCCAGATACTGGTTGAGCGTGATCAGGAAATCGCCCCACACCGATTCGCCCGACACGCGGTTGCCGAGCATCTGGGTGATGGTCAGCGGCATCAGCAGCAGCGACGAGGCGAAGATCGGCGGGATCACGCCCGCGGTGTTGACCTTGAGCGGCAGGTGGCTGCGGTCGGCCTGCATCACCCCGCGCTGGGTCGCGCGCTTCGGATACTGGACGAGGACGCGGCGCTGCGCGAGTTCCATGAAGCTGATGAAGGCGATGATCGCCGCGCCGCCGACGAAGACGAGCAGGACGGTGCCGCCGCCCATCGAACCTTCGCGGACCTGCGTGAACATCTGGCTGAAGCTGCGCGGCAGCTGGGCCAGAATGCCCGCCATGATGATCAGCGAGACGCCGTTGCCGATGCCGCGGCTGGTGATCTGCTCGCCCAGCCACATCAGGAACAGCGTGCCGCCAACGATGCTGATGACGGCGCCGATGCGAAACAGCATGCCGGGATCGACCACGGCGCCGACGCCTTGGCTGGCGCCCAGCGTCTCGAGCCCCACCGCGACGAAATAGCCCTGAATCGCGGTCAGCCCGACCGTGCCGTAGCGCGTATACTGGTTGAGCTTGGTGCGCCCGCTCTCGCCCTCTTTCTTGAGCGCGGCGAGCGTCGGCGACAGCGCCGCGGCCAGCTGCACGACGATCGAGGCGGTGATATAGGGCATGACGCCGAGCGCGATGATGCTCATGCGCTCGAGGCTGCCGCCCGAGAAGGTGTTGAACAGGTCGAGCACGCCGCCCGACGCCGCCTGGCTGTACAGTTGCGACAGCGCGACCGGGTCGACGCCCGGCAGCGGAACATAGGACAGGAAGCGAAAGACGACCAGCGCACCGATCGTGAACCAGATGCGGTTCTTGAGCTCCGTCGCCTGGCCGAACTTCGAGAAGTTCAGGTTGGCAGCAAACTGGTCGGCGCGAGAGGCCATGCTATCTTTCCTCAGTGGCGGACCGCGCCCCCCGCGACCCGGGCGCCTATGTGCGTTCGCTCAGGCCGAAGCGCAAGGGGAAAGGCCCATTTGGGGGTGCGATCTTCACAGCGCCCCATCTATCCGTTCGCATCGACGGGTGTCTCGACTTCGCTCGACACGAACGCGAATCTATCGTCTCTAAATGGCGAGGGGGCGGTCCGGATCCGAACCGCCCCCTCGCAATCCCTTACTCCGCCTTCGCTTCCTCGGCGGCGGCGGCGGGCAGTTCGACCTTGCCGCCGGCCTTCTCGACCGCGGCGACCGCGCCCTTCGACGCACCGGCGACCGCGAAGCTCAGCTTGGCGGTCAGTTCGCCCTTGGCGAGGAGGCGGACGCCGTCCTTGCCGCCGCGCGCGACGCCCGCGGCCTTCAGCGCGGCATGGTCGACGGTCTTCTTCGGGTCGAGCTTCTTGGCATCGACCAGCTTCTGGACCTGCCCCAGGTTCACGATCGCGAAGTCCTTCGCGAAGATATTGTTGAACCCGCGCTTCGGAATCCGCATGTGGAGCGGCATCTGGCCGCCCTCGAAGCCGTTGATCGAGACGCCGCTGCGGCTCTTCTGGCCCTTCTGGCCGCGGCCGCCGGTCTTGCCCTTGCCCGAGCCGATGCCGCGTCCGACGCGCATCCGGCCCTTGCGGGCGCCATTGTTGTCACGAAGATCGTTGAGCTTGATAGTCATTGCACTCGCTTTCGCTGTGTTCGCGCTATGGACCGTCCCCTCGGGGGCTAGTCCGGTTCGATTTCACTCGACGGCTTAAAGCCGGGATAGGGCCCGGCCTTCTCCATCACGATGGCCTGGGCGACGTAGCCGCGGCCATCGACCTGGGTGATCGACGGGCTGCCGTGAAGCTGCCATCCCCGGTTGAGCAGACCCTCGACGCGCGCGCAGAAGGCGCTGTCGTCGGGTCCGGTCAACAGGCGATAGAGCTTCATCGGTGCGTCAGCCCTCGATGATTTCCACCATGTGCGGAAGCTTGCGGATCATGCCGCGCACTTCCGGGGTGTCGACCAGCTCGACCTCGCGGTTCATCTTGCCCAGCCCGAGGCCGGTCAGGATCTTGCGCTGGTCCTTGGGCCGGCGGATCGGCGAGCCGATCTGGCGGATCTTGATCGTCTTGTCGGCCATCGTCTTACTCCGTCACCGCCGCGGCTTCGGCCTCGGCCACGCGGTCGGCCGCGCCGCCCCGCTTGATCAGGTCCGAAACCTTCTTGCCGCGACGCTGCGCCACCGACTTGGGGCTGGTCTGTTCGCCCAGCGCCTCGAAGGTCGCGCGGATCATGTTATAGGGGTTCGAGGTGCCGACCGACTTGGTCACCACGTCGGCGACGCCCAGCGATTCGAACACGGCGCGCATCGGGCCGCCGGCGATGATGCCGGTCCCCGCGGGGGCCGAGCGCACCGTGACCTTGCCCGCGCCGAAATGGCCGCGGCCGTCATGGTGCAGCGTGCGGCCGTCGCGCAGCGGAACGCGGATCATCGCCTTCTTCGCGGCAGCAGTCGCCTTCGAGATCGCCTCGGGCACTTCGCGCGCCTTGCCATGGCCGAAACCGGCGCGGCCCTTGCCGTCGCCGACGACGACGAGCGCGGCGAAACCGAAGCGCTTGCCGCCCTTCACCGTCTTCGACACGCGGTTGATGTGGACGAGCTTCTCGATCAGCTCCTCGCCGCCGTCCTCGTCGCGCGGACGGCGATCGTCGCGGCGGCCACGGCCACCGTCACGACCCCCGCGACCGCCGTCGCGGCCGCCACGGCCACGGCGGGGAGCGCCGGTGTTTTCGGTCGTTTCGACCGCGCCTTCGACGTTCTGTACTTCGTCAGCCATGCTTAGAACTCCAATCCGCCTTCGCGCGCCGCGTCGGCCAGCGCCTTGATGCGCCCGTGGAACAGGAAGCCGCCACGGTCGAACACGACCTGCGTCACGCCCGCCTTCTTGGCGGCGTCGGCAAGGCGCTTGCCCACCTCGGCAGCGGCCTCCGCGGTCGCGCCGGTCTTGCCGCGCAGATCCTTGTCGAGCGTCGAGGCCGCGGCCAGCGTCTTGCCGGCGGCGTCATCGATGAGCTGCGCATAGATATGGCGGCCCGAACGGTGCACCGACAGGCGGGGACGCCCGGCGGCGCGCAGACGGAGCGCGGTACGGACGCGCTGGCGGCGTTTTTGGAAAGGGGTGAGATGTGCCATGGCTTACTTCTTCTTGCCTTCTTTGCGGAAGATGTACTCGCCGCGATACTTGATGCCCTTGCCCTTGTAGGGTTCGGGCTTGCGCCAGCGACGGATCTCCGCCGCGACCTGGCCGACCTTCTGCTTGTCGATGCCGCTGATCTCGATCGTCGTGTTGTCCGGCGTCTTGATCTCGATGCCCTCGGGCACCGCATAGTCGACATCGTGGCTGTAGCCGAGGTTCAGCTTCAGATTCTTGCCCTGCGCATTGGCGCGATAGCCGACGCCGGTGATCTCGAGAACCTTGGTGAAGCCCTCGGTCACGCCCGTGACCAGATTCTGGACCAGCGTGCGCTGCATGCCCCAGAAGGCCCGCGCTTCGCGGCTGTCGTTCGCCGGCTGCACCGAAATGCTGCCTTCGCCGACCTCATATTTGATGATGTCGGACAGCGGCATCGCCAGCGTGCCCTTGGGACCCTTGACCGACAGCGTGCCGCCATCGATCGCGGCGGTGACGCCGCTGGGAATCTCGACTGCCCTTTTACCGATGCGAGACATCAGAATACCTCCGCCAGCACTTCGCCGCCGACATTATGCTCGCGCGCCTCGGCATCCGACAGGACGCCGCGCGGGGTCGACACGATGGTGATGCCCAGGCCGTTGCGCACGATCGGTAGCTCTTTCGAGCCCGAATAGACGCGGCGGCCGGGCTTGGAAACGCGCGCCACATGGCGGATCGCGGGCTGGCCCTCGAAATATTTCAGCTCGATGCGCAGGCCCTTGTGCTGGCCCTTCGCGCCCAGCGCTTCCTCGCTGTAGCCACGGATATAGCCTTCGCGCTTCAGCACGTCGAGAACGCGGACACGCAGCGTCGAGGCGGGAGTCAGGACGCTGTCCTTCTTCGCCTGCTGGCCGTTGCGGATGCGGGTGAGCATATCACCCAAAGGATCGGTCATTGCCATCTTGCGTGTTCCTTACCAGCTCGACTTCACAACGCCGGGGATCAGGCCCTTGTTGGCCAGATCGCGCAGCTGAACGCGGCACAGCCGGAATTTGCGATAATAGGCGCGCGGACGGCCGGTCAGCTCGCACCGGTTGCGGATGCGGGTCGGGTTGCCGTTGCGCGGAATCTCCGCCATCTTCAGGCGCGCGATCAGGCGCTCGCCATCGTCGAGCGAGGTGTCGGCCGCGATGGCCTTCAGCTTCGCGTAGCGGCCGGCATATTTCTTCACCAGACGCTTGCGACGCTCGTTCTTGTTCACCGAACTCAGTTTCGCCATGACTTAAGTTCTCTTTCCTTATTGAGAGAGCACGGCCTGATCCCGCGGGATCAGGCGGCTTCCTTTTCCTTGGCCTCGATCGGGAAGGGGAAGCCGAACAGCCGGAGCAGTTCGCGGGCTTCGTCGTCCGTGCGGGCGGTGGTGGTCACGATCACGTCCATGCCGCGCACCGAATCGATGCGGTCATAGTTGATCTCGGGGAAGATGATCTGCTCTTTCAGGCCCATGGCATAATTGCCACGGCCGTCGAAGCTCTTCGCCGACACGCCGCGAAAGTCGCGGATGCGCGGCATCGCGATGGTGATCAGCCGGTCGAGGAATTCGTACATCCGCTCGCGGCGCAGCGTCACCTTGCAGCCGATCGGCATGCCTTCGCGCAGCTTGAAGCCGGCGATCGACTTCTTCGCCTTGGTGATCACGGGCTTCTGCCCCGCGATCAGCTCCATTTCCGAAGCGGCGGTATCGACCTTCTTCTTGTCCTGGACCGCGTCGCCCACGCCCATGTTGAGCGTGATCTTCTCGATCTTCGGCACTTCCATCGCATTCTTGTAACCGAACTTGTCGATCATCGCCTTGACGATGTTGTCGTCATAGAGCGACTTCATGCGCGGGGTGTATTTGTCAGCCATTGATGGTCTCCCCGGACTTCACGGCCACGCGGACCTTCTTGCCGTCCTTGGTTTCGAAGCGGACGCGCGTCGGCTTGCCCGACTTGGGGTCGGCGATCGCGACCTTGCTGACGTGCAGCGGCGCTTCCTTGCGTTCGAGGCCGCCCTGCGGGTTCGCCTGGCTCGGCTTGCGGTGGCGGGTGATGACGTTGACGCCCGCGACGACGACCTTGCCGTCCTTCGGCAGGCTCTGCGTCACTTCACCGGTCTTGCCCTTGTCCTTGCCGGACAGGACGACGACCGTGTCGCCCTTCTTGATCTTGGCCATCGACATGGTCAAAGCACCTCCGGCGCCAGGCTGATGATCTTCATATAGCCGCGGCCGCGCAGTTCGCGGACGACGGGGCCGAAGATACGGGTGCCGATCGGCTCCTCGTTCTTGTTGACGAGCACGGCGGCGTTGCTATCGAAACGGATCACCGATCCGTCGGCGCGGCGCACGTCCTTGGCAGTGCGGACGATGACGGCGCGATGCACGTCACCCTTCTTCACCTTGCCGCGCGGCTGCGCTTCCTTGATCGACACGACGATCACGTCGCCGACGCCGGCGGTGCGACGCTTCGACCCGCCCAGCACCTTGATGCACTGGACGCGCTTCGCGCCGCTGTTGTCGGCGACTTCCAATTGTGACTGCATCTGGATCATCGATGCATTTCCTTCTTCCTTGGCCTACCGGGCCGTCCCGGCGGTTCCGTGAAACTTTTACGCCTCGACTTCGGCCGCGGGGGCCGGAGCGGGGGCCGCCTTCGCCTTGGTGGGGGTCTCGACCTTGTCGAGCACCTTCCAGGTCTTCAGCTTCGAAATCGGCTTCGTTTCCTCGATGCGGACGGTTTCGCCAGCCTTGAAGCTGTTGTCCTCATCGTGGGCGTGATACTTCTTCGAGCGGCGGATGATCTTGCCGTAGAGCGGGTGCTTGACCTTCCGCTCCACCTTCACCACGACGGTCTTGTCGCCCTTGTCGGACACCACCGTGCCGGTCAGAATGCGCTTCGGCATGACAGTCTCCTTACTTCGCGGCAGCCGCGCGGACGCGCGCGGTCTGCTCGGTCTTGATGCGGGCGATGGTGCGCCGCACGTCCTTGACCCGCGAGGCCTTTTCGAGCTGGCCGGTGGCGGCCTGGAAACGCAGGTTGAACGCCTCGCGCTTCAGCTCGCCCAGCTCTTCGGAGAGCTGGTCGTCGGTCTTCTTGGTCACGTCTTCACTCTTGGCCATGGCCCTCAGCCCTCCAGGTGCGAGGTGTCGCCGAGGCGGGCGACGACCTTGGTCTTGATCGGCAGCTTCATCGCCGCGCGCTCGAACGCCAGCGCGGCCACCGGGCCGGGGACGCCGTCGAGTTCGAACAGGATGCGGCCCGGCTTCACGCGCGCGGCCCAATATTCGGGCGCGCCCTTGCCCTTGCCCATGCGGACTTCGGCGGGCTTCGACGACACGGGAAGGTCGGGGAAGACGCGGATCCACAGGCGGCCCTGGCGCTTGATCGCACGGCTGATCGCGCGGCGCGCCGCTTCGATCTGGCGGGCGGTGATGCGCTCCGGCTCCATCGCCTTCAGGCCATAGGAGCCGAAGTTCAGCGTCGTGCCGCCCTTGGCGAGGCCGTGGATGCGGCCCTTGAAGGCCTTGCGGAACTTGGTTTTCTTCGGTTGCAGCATGTCAGCAGTCCTTAGCGGCGTTCATCGCGCGCCGGGCGAACGCCCGACGTCTGCGCGTCGAGCATCAGCCGGTCGGTCGCCATCGGGTCGTGGCCGAGAATCTCGCCCTTGAAGATCCAGACCTTGATCCCGCACACGCCATAGGCGGTGTGGGCTTCGGCCTCGGCATAGTCGACGTTGGCGCGCAGCGTGTGCAGCGGCACGCGGCCCTCGCGATACCATTCGGTGCGCGCGATCTCGGCGCCGCCCAGACGGCCGGCGCAGTTGATGCGGATACCCTCGGCGCCGAGGCGCATCGCCGACTGCACCGCGCGCTTCATCGCGCGGCGGAAGGCGACACGGCGTTCGAGCTGGTCGGCGATGCCCTGCGCGACGAGCTTGGCGTCGACCTCGGGCTTGCGGATCTCGACGATGTTCAGCGACACGTCGCTGCCCGTCATCTCGCCCAGCTTCTTGCGCAGCTTCTCGATGTCGGCGCCCTTCTTGCCGATGATGACGCCCGGACGGGCGGCATAGATCGACACGCGGCACAGCTTCGCGGGACGCTCGATCACCACCTTCGAGATCGCGGCCTGCGGCAGCGACTTGAAGATGAACTTGCGGATCTTCAGATCCTCGACCAGCATGCGGCCATAGTCCTGCCCTTCGGCGAACCAGCGGCTGTCCCAGGTGCGGTTGACCTGCAGGCGCAGGCCGATCGGATTGCTCTTCTGGCCCATCTTACGCCTCTTCTTCCTGTTCGCGGACGACGATGCGGATGCGGCTGAACGGCTTTTCGATCCGGGTCGACTTGCCGCGGCCGCGCGCATGCCAGCGCTTCATCGTGAACGCCTTGCCGACGCTCGCTTCCTTGACGACGAGCGCGTCGACGTCGAGGTTGTGGTTGTTCTCGGCATTGGCGACGGCGCTGGCGAGAACCTTGCGCACGTCGACCGCCATCGCCCGCTTCGAGAAAGCGAGGATGTTCATCGCGTCTTCGACGCGGCGGCCGCGGATCAGCGCGGCGACGAGGTTCAGCTTCTGCGCCGAGCCGCGAATCTGCGTGCCGACCGACAGCGCCTCATTGTCCGCAACGCGGCGGGGGGACTTTTCCTTGCCCATTAGCGTTTGCCCTTCTTGTCGGCCGCGTGGCCGGGGAAGAAGCGCGTCGGCGCAAATTCACCCAGCTTCATGCCGACCATGTCTTCATTGACCGACACCGGCACGAACTTGCGGCCGTTGTAGACGTTGAAGGTCAGCCCGACGAACTGCGGCAGGATGGTGGAGCGACGCGACCAGGTCTTGATCGGGGCAGAGCTGCCGCCGTCCTGGGCCGCTTCGGCTTTCTTGAGGAGATGAAGGTCGACGAACGGACCCTTCCAGACCGAGCGTGCCATGGCTTACCTCTTCTTCTTCGCGTGACGCGACCGGATGATCATCTTGTCGGTCGACTTGTTGTGGCGGGTGCGGGCGCCCTTGGTCGGCTTGCCCCACGGGGTGACCGGGTGGCGGCCACCCGAGGTGCGGCCTTCGCCGCCGCCGTGCGGGTGGTCGACCGGGTTCTTCGCGACGCCGCGGGTCAGCGGGCGCTTGCCGAGCCAGCGGCCGCGACCTGCCTTGGCGAGGTTCTGGTTGCCGTTGTCGGGGTTCGACACCGCGCCGACGGTGCCCATGCACTCGCCGCGGATGTAGCGCTGTTCGCCCGAGCCGAGACGCACGATGACGAGACCGCGATCGCGGCCGACGACCTGCGCATAGGTGCCGGCCGAGCGGGCGATCTGGCCGCCCTTGCCCGGCTTCATCTCGATGTTGTGGACGATCGTGCCGACCGGCATCTGCGACAATTCCATCGCATTGCCCGGCTTCACGTCGGTCTTCTTGCCCGCGACGATGGCGTCGCCGACGGCCAGGCGCTGCGGCGCCAGGATATAGGCGAGCGTGCCGTCCTGATACTTCACCAGCGCGATGAAGGCGGTGCGGTTCGGGTCATATTCGAGCCGCTCGACGGTTGCCGGCATGTCCCACTTGCGACGCTTGAAGTCGATGAAGCGGTACTTCTGCTTGTGGCCGCCGGCGATGCCGCGCGAGGTGACGTGGCCCTTGTTGTTGCGGCCGCCGGTCTTGCGCTTGCCTTCGGTCAGCGCCTTGACGGGCTTGCCCTTCCACAGCGACGACTTGTCGACGAGGATCAGGCCGCGCTGCGCGGGGCTGGTCGGATTATAATGCTTGAGTGCCATTTTCTTTGCCTTCCCCTGACGCTCAGACGCCCGAGGTGACGTCGATCGACTGGCCTTCGGCCAGGCGGACGACGGCCTTCTTCACGTCGCTGCGGGTGTAGGGCTTGCCCTTCCAGCGCTTGGTCTTGCCCTTGGTAACCAGCGTGTTGACGCTGAGCACCTTGACATCGAACAGCGCCTCGACGGCGGCCTTGATCGCCGGCTTGGTCGCGTCATTGGCGACGCGGAAGACGACGGCGTCGTTCTCGCTGAGCAGCGTCGACTTCTCGGTGATCACCGGCGACAGGATCACGTCATAGTGACGCGCATCGATGGTCTTTGCCTTAGCCATTGCAGCGGGCCTCCAGCTTTTCGACCGCCGCGCGGGTCAGGACCAGCGTGTCGGCACGGATGATGTCATAGACATTGGCCCCGATCGCCGGCAGCGCATCGACGCCGACGATGTTGGCCGAAGCCTGAACGAAGCTCTCATGCACGGCGTCGCCGTCGATGAAGAGCGCGCGGCCGCCAAGCTCCAGCTTGCCGAGCTTGCCGGCGAGCGCCTTGGTCTTGGCATCCTTGAGCTCGAGCGTGTCGAGGACGACGAGCTTGCCGCCCTTCGCCTTGTCGCTGAGCGCCATCTTCAGGCCGAGGGTGCGGATCTTCTTGTTCAGCGAATGGCCGAAGGTGCGGGCCCGCGGGCCGTGCGCCTTGCCGCCGCCGATGAAGATCGGCGCCTTGCGATCGCCGTGACGCGCGGTGCCGCCGCCCTTCTGGCGACCGAACTTCTTGCCGGTGCGGGCGACTTCGCTGCGCTCGCGGGCGGCGCGGGCGGGGCCGCGGCGCTTCTCGAGCTGCCAAGCGACGACGCGGTGCAGGATGTCCGCACGCGCATCGACGCCGAAGACGTCGTCGTTGAGGTCGATGTCGGCGCCAGCCTTGCCATCGAGGGTCTGAACCTTGACCTTCATGATCAGGACTCCTGTGCGCCGTCGGCCGCGGGCGCTTCGACCGCTGCGTCCGCAGGGGTTTCAGCCGGGGCATTGTTGCTGTTCGCCGCGCTCTTGACGCCCGCCGGATAGGGGGCCTCGGGGTGGCGCGGCAGCTTCACCGCATCGCGGACGAGCAGCCAGCCGCCCTTCGAGCCCGGGACCGAGCCCTTGACGAAGAGAAGGCCGCGCTCGGCGTCGGTGCGGACGATTTCCAGATTCTGCTGGGTGCGGTTGCGCGCGCCCATGTGGCCGGCCATCTTCTTGTTCTTGAAGACGCGGCCCGGATCCTGGCGGTTGCCGGTCGAACCATGGGCACGGTGGCTGATCGAGACGCCGTGGCTGGCGCGCATGCCGCCGAAGCCCCAGCGCTTCATCGCGCCGGCAAAGCCCTTGCCCTGCGTGACGCCCTGGATGTCGACGATCTGGCCGGCGACGAAATGGTCGGCCGACAGCTCGGCGCCGACGTCGAGCGTCGCGTCGTCGGCGACGCGGAATTCGACGAGCTTCGCCTTGGGCTCGACCTCGGCCTTGCCATAGGCGCCGCGCTGCGGCTTGGCGACGTTCTTCGCCTTCGCCGACCCGGCACCCAATTGAACGGCCACATAGCCGTCGCGTTCCTTATCGCGCACGGAGACGACCTGGCAGCCTTCGAGGCTCAGGACGGTGACCGGCACGTGGCGGCCGTCGTCCTGAAACAGGCGGGTCATCCCCATTTTCTTCGCGATCACGCCAGTCCGCATGATCCATACTCCTAACAGAGGCCGGGCGGACCATTCCGCGCGGCTTGCGGGACCCCATCGGGACACGCCCCGACGGAAACCCTCCCAGCCCGAAATTTCGATGCGTCGCCCCGTCCGGGCTGAGGTGCCGCCTGCCCCGGTGGGGTGGTGCGGCGAGACGGGGGACGCAGCCCGGTCTGGATGCTTCCGATGGAAGCGACCGGCGGTATCCACCCTATCGTCCGCCCGGATCGCTCCGGACGTGTGCCGGCGCCGTGGCGCCCGGCCGATAGAGACCCCGGATCGAGTCCGGGGCTGCGCTGGCTTAGGCCAGCTTGATTTCGACGTTCACGCCCGCGGCGAGGTCGAGCTTCATCAGCGCGTCGACCGTCTGCGGGGTGGGCTGCACGATGTCGAGCAGCCGCTTGTGGGTGCGCACCTCGAACTGCTCGCGCGACTTCTTGTCGATGTGCGGGCCGCGGTTCACGGTGAACTTCTCGATACGCGTCGGCAGCGGGATGGGACCGCGAATGAGGGCGCCCGTCCGACGCGCCGTGTCGGCGATGTCGGTGGTGGCCTGATCGAGCACGCGGTGATCAAAGGCCTTCAGGCGAATGCGAATATTCTGCGTTTCCATGACTGTTCCAGTCGAATCCCGTCTGACGATGCGAAAGAGCAAAAACTTGGGCGAAAGAGCCGAAACGGCCTGTTCCGAGTCCCCTTGGGAGAGACCGGAGAGGCCATCAAAAACCTGTAAGCTACGAGCCGCGCGACTCGTCCGAATCGCGCGGCTCGCGGCCCTATATTACTTTGTGATCGACGCCACAACCCCTGCGCCGACCGTGCGACCGCCTTCGCGGATCGCGAAGCGCAGGCCCTGGTCCATGGCGATCGGAGCGATGAGCTTGACCGACAGCTGGACGTTGTCGCCCGGCATCACCATCTCGGTGCCCTCGGGGAGGATGACCTCGCCGGTGACGTCGGTGGTGCGGAAGTAGAACTGCGGGCGATAGTTGGCGAAGAACGGCGTGTGACGGCCGCCTTCGTCCTTCGACAGCACATAGACTTCCGAGGTGAACTCGGTGTGCGGGGTGATCGAGCCGGGCTTCGCGAGGACCTGGCCGCGCTCCACCTCGTCACGGCCGACGCCGCGGATCAGCGCACCGATGTTGTCGCCGGCTTCGCCCTGGTCGAGCAGCTTGCGGAACATCTCGACGCCGGTGACGGTCGTCTTCTTGGTGTCCTTGATGCCGACGATCTCGACTTCCTCGCCGACCTTGACGATGCCGGTCTCGACACGGCCCGTGACGACGGTGCCGCGGCCCGAGATCGAGAACACGTCTTCGATCGGCATCAGGAAGGGCTGGTCGACCGGACGTTCCGGCTGCGGGATCCAGCTGTCGACGGCTTCCATCAGCTTCAGGACGGCTTCCTTGCCGATGTTGTCGTCGCGGCCTTCGAGGGCGGCGAGCGCCGAACCCGCGATGATCGGAATATTGTCGCCGTCGAAGTCGCGCTTCGAAAGCTCTTCGCGGATTTCGAGCTCGACCAGCTCGAGCAGTTCGGGATCGTCGACCTGGTCGACCTTGTTCAGGAAGACGACCATGGTCGGAACGCCGACCTGCTTGGCGAGCAGGATGTGCTCCTTAGTCTGCGGCATCGGGCCGTCGGCGGCCGACACGACGAGGATCGCGCCGTCCATCTGCGCGGCGCCGGTGATCATGTTCTTCACATAGTCGGCGTGGCCCGGGCAGTCGACGTGCGCATAGTGGCGCGCATCGGTCTCATACTCGATGTGCGAGGTCGAGATGGTGATACCGCGCTCGCGCTCTTCGGGCGCCTTGTCGATGTTGGCGAAATCGACCGCAGCGCCGCCGCCACGTTCCGAAAGAACCTTCGAGATCGCCGCGGTCAGCGAGGTCTTGCCATGGTCGACGTGACCGATGGTGCCGATGTTGCAGTGCGGCTTCGTCCGCTCAAATTTAGCCTTGGCCATGTTTCTTGAACCTTCTTGTTCGCGTGTTGAGTTGATCAGTCCCGGACGAGCCTGCCTGAATCAGGCGCCGCCCTTAGTAGGTCTTGCCGTGCGAGGCAACCCCCGCACGGCCCGGCGGCCGGTCAGGCCATCTTCGCCTTCACTTCCTCGGCGACGTTCGTCGGCACTTCCTCATAGTGAGAGAATTGCATCGTGTACTGGGCACGACCCTGGGTGAAGCTGCGGAGCTGGTTGACGTAGCCGAACATGTTGGCGAGCGGCACCATCGCCTCGACCACCTGCGCGTTGCCGCGGGTGTCGGTGCCCTGGATCTGCCCGCGACGGCTGTTGAGGTCGCCGATCACGTCGCCCATGAATTCCTCGGGCGTCACCACCTCGACCTTCATCACCGGTTCGAGCAGCTTGATGCCGGCCTTCGCCGCCACCTCGCGCATCGCCGCGCGGCCGGCGATCTCGAACGCCAGCGCCGACGAGTCGACGTCGTGATAGGCGCCGTCGATCAGCTTG
Source organism: Sphingopyxis granuli NBRC 100800 (assembly GCF_001591045.1). Taxonomy (GTDB): domain Bacteria; phylum Pseudomonadota; class Alphaproteobacteria; order Sphingomonadales; family Sphingomonadaceae; genus Sphingopyxis; species Sphingopyxis granuli. The sequence continues at coordinate 17,729 of NZ_BCUA01000035.1, forward strand.
ATGTCGAAATCGATGATCGGGAAGCCGATCATGTGGCCGTTCTCCGCCGATTCGCGGAAGCCCTTCTCGACCGCCGGGATATATTCGCGCGGAATGTTGCCGCCCTTGATCTCGTCGGTGAAGGTGACGCCGCTGCCGCGCTCGCCCGGGGTGACCTGCACCTTGACGCGGCCGAACTGGCCCGATCCGCCCGACTGCTTCTTGTGGGTGTAGTCGACCTCGACCGGCTTCGCGAGCGATTCGCGGTACGCCACCTGCGGCGCGCCGACATGCGCTTCGACCTTGAACTCGCGACGCATGCGATCGACGAGGATGTCGAGGTGAAGCTCGCCCATGCCCTTGATGATCGTCTGGCCCGATTCATGGTCGGTCGACACGCGGAAGCTCGGGTCCTCGGCGGCCAGACGATTAAGCGCGACGCCCATCTTCTCCTGGTCGGCCTTGGTCTTGGGTTCGACCGACAGCTCGATCACCGGCTCGGGGAATTCCATGCGCTCGAGGATGATCGGCGCGTTCGAGGCGCAGATCGTGTCGCCCGTCGTGGTTTCCTTGAGGCCGGCGAGCGCGACGATGTCGCCCGCATAGGCTTCGTCGATGTCCTCGCGGCTGTTCGCATGCATCAGCAGCATGCGGCCGATCTTTTCCTTCTTGTCCTTGACCGAGTTCAGGTAGGTGCCCTTGCTCAGCGTGCCCGAATAGATGCGGGCGAAGGTCAGCGAGCCGACGAACGGATCGTTCATGATCTTGAACGCGAGCAGCGACAGCGGCGCCGAATCCGACGTCTCGCGCGTATCGGGTTCGTCGTTCGCCGGGTTGATGCCCTGGACGTCGGGAATGTCGAGCGGGCTCGGCAGATAGTCGACGACCGCGTCGAGCAGCGCCTGCACGCCCTTGTTCTTGAACGACGAGCCGCACAGCACGGGGACGAACGCCTGCGCCAGCGTGCCCTTGCGGATCAGCGCCTTCAGCGTGGCGACGTCGGGAAGCGTGCCCTCGAGATAGGCTTCCATCGCCGCATCGTCCTGTTCGACGGCCAGTTCGATCAGCTTTTCGCGATATTCGGCGGCCTTGTCCTTCAGGTCGTCGGGAATCTCGATATATTCGAACTCGGCGCCCAGGCTCTCGTCCTTCCAGACGATGCCGCGCTCTTCGACGAGGTCGACGAGGCCGATGAAGTCGCTCTCCGCGCCGATCGGCAGGTAGAGCGGCGCCGGAACCGCGCCGAGGCGGTCGATGATCGTCTGGACGCAATAATAGAAGTTCGCGCCGGTCCGGTCGAGCTTGTTGATGTAGCACATGCGCGGCACGCCGTATTTCTCGGCCTGGCGCCACACGGTTTCCGACTGCGGCTCGACGCCGGCAACGCCGTCGAACGCGGCGACCGCGCCGTCGAGGACGCGCAGGCTGCGCTCGACCTCGATGGTGAAGTCGACGTGGCCGGGGGTGTCGATGATGTTCAGCCGATGGTCGCGCCAGAAACAGGTGGTCGCGGCGGAGGTGATCGTGATGCCACGCTCCTGCTCCTGCTCCATCCAGTCCATCGTCGCGCTACCCTCGTGGGTTTCGCCGATCTTGTAGTTCTTGCCGGTGTAATAGAGGATGCGCTCGGTCGTCGTGGTCTTGCCGGCGTCGATGTGCGCCATGATACCGAAATTGCGATAGCGTTCGAGCGGATGGCTGCGGGCCATGGTCTTTTCCTTGGGTTTTGGGGGAGGCTTTGGGGCCGCCCCCGATATAGGAAGATGTGTTACGATTGCGAGACGCGCGATGCGTCCGCGCGCTTACCAGCGGTAGTGGCTGAAGGCGCGGTTGGCCTCGGCCATGCGGTGCGTGTCCTCGCGCTTCTTCACCGCGTTGCCGCGATTGTTCGACGCGTCGAGCAGCTCGCCCGACAGGCGCGCGGCCATCGTCGTCTCGCTGCGGTTGCGCGCCGCGGTGATCAGCCAGCGGATCGCCAGCGCCTGCGCGCGGTCGGGGCGGACCTCGACGGGGACCTGGTAGGTCGCACCGCCGACGCGGCGGCTGCGGACCTCGATGCTCGGACGGATGTTGGCGAGCGCTTCGTGGAACACGCCGAGCGGTTCCTTCTTCGCGCGGGCTTCGACCGATTCGAGCGCGCCATAGACGATGCGTTCGGCGACGGACTTCTTGCCGTCGAGCATGACGCTGTTCATGAACTTGGACAGCACGACATCCCCGAAACGGGGATCGGGCAGGATTTCGCGACGTTCGGGACGGCGACGACGAGCCATGGGATATTCCTTTTACGATCTTTCGCTTCAAACTGTTTTCCGGCGAAAGCCGGAATCCAGGAGCGAGTTTAAACCAAACCTTGCGATCGGGGTCGGGGTCTGGATCCCGGATAAAATCGCTGATGGCGATTTTTCCAGGATGACCCGTCCCCCGGACGGGTCACTTCGGCCGCTTCGCGCCGTACTTCGAACGGCTCTGCTTGCGGTCCTTCACCCCCTGGGTGTCGAGCACGCCGCGCAGGACGTGATAGCGCACGCCGGGAAGGTCGCGCACACGGCCGCCGCGGATCAGCACGACGCTGTGTTCCTGCAGGTTGTGGCCTTCGCCGGGGATGTAGGAGATGACCTCGCGCTGGTTGGTCAGGCGAACCTTGGCCACCTTGCGGAGCGCCGAGTTCGGCTTCTTCGGGGTCGTCGTATAGACACGGGTGCAAACGCCGCGCTTCTGCGGGTTCGCTTCCATCGCCGGGACCTTGGACTTCGCCTTCTGCGGCGTCCGGCCCTTGCGGACCAGCTGGTTGATCGTGGGCATGAATGCTTCACCTTTTCGTGTCCGCATCCTTCCGTTTCAGGGGGGGGAGCGAACGGTTACTCTACCGCGGTGGATGAAGCTTCGTCCCGTCGTGAGAAAGGCCGACCTGATAACAGCAAAAGACCCCGGCGGATCGCTGCGATCTTCCGGAGGCTCCATCCGCGCCAGCAATGTTCAAGCGCTGTTGTGACTCGAAAGGACGGACATCCGCCGTTTTCGAACCGGGCGCCCCTAGCGGCGATTCCCCTGCCGGTCAAGAAGAACCGTCTTGCGCCGATCGCGCCGCTGCCGGCTTGTCGGCGCGCCATTCCGCCGATAGCCCCGGCGCATGACCGCGACGCGCCACGCCAGCTTTGCCCCGCACGTCGCCGCCGACGCGCGGCTGCTGATCCTCGGCAGCCTACCCGGCGCGCGCTCGCTGGCCGAGCGGCAATATTATGCGCATCCGACCAACCAGTTCTGGCGCCTGCTCGGCGCGGTGATCGACCGGCCGCTCGCGCTGCTGCCCTATGATCAGCGGCTCGCCGCGCTGCGCGCCGCGCACATCGGCCTGTGGGACGCGATCCACAGCGCCGAGCGGCGGACCAGCAGCGACGGCGACATCCGCGAGGCACGGCCGCACGATCTCGCCGCGCTGGTGGCGACGCTGCCCGACCTGCGCATGATCGGATTCAACGGCGGCAAGGCCGCGGCGATCGGACGGCGGCAACTGCCGCCGCTGCCCGGCGTGACGCTGATCGACCTGCCGTCGAGCAGCGCCGCCCACACCATCGCCTTCGACGCGAAGCTCGCGCGCTGGCGGGCGCTCCGCGCCGCGCTTGCCGCCGCCGCCCCGAAGCCCTAAGCGCCGCGCCATGGCCCCGCCCCCTCCTCCGCCCGTCGACCATATCGACAGCTGGATCTTCGATCTCGACAACACGCTCTACCCGCCGTCGGCGAAGCTGTTCGACCTGATCGACGCGCGCATGGGCGCCTTCATCATGCGGCTGCTGGGCTGCGACGCCGCGGAGGCGCGGCGGGTGCAGAAGCTTTATTTCCACGATCACGGCACGACGATGGCGGGGCTGATGCGCCATCACGGTGTCGATCCCGAGGATTTCCTGACCGACGTCCACGCCATCGCGCTCGACCGCATCGGCCCCGACGCGCGGCTGCGCGCCGGGCTGGCGCGGCTGCCGGGCCGGCGGCTGGTGTTCACCAATGCCGATGCCGACTATGCCGCGCGCGTGCTCGACGCGCGCGGGATCGCCGACCTGTTCGACGGCATCTGCGACATCCGCGTCACCGGCTATGCGCCCAAGCCCGACACCGCCGCCTATACGGCGATGATCGGCCATCTCGGCGTCGACCCGGCGACCAGCCTGTTCGTCGAGGACATGACGCGCAACCTGACCCCGGCGAAGGCGCTGGGAATGACCACCGTGTGGCTGGACAACGGCAGCGAAAGCGGCCATCGCGACCACCGGCCGGAGCATGTCGATTTCCACGTCACCGACATCGCCGACTGGCTCGACAGCTTGCCGCAATCTTGGGGATTTTCATGACGACCGACCTGCAGAAGACGATCGAGGCCGCTTGGGATGCGCGCGACACGGTGGGCGTGACGACGCGGGGGCCGGTGCGCGACGCGGTCGAAGCGGCGCTCGGCGGGCTCGACGACGGCAGCCTGCGCGTCGCCGAGCGCGACGATGCCGGAACATGGCAGGTCAACCAGTGGCTGAAGAAGGCGGTGCTGCTCTCCTTTCGTCTCAATGACATGGCGCTGATCGAGGGCGGCCCCGGCGGCGCGACCTGGTGGGACAAGGTGCCGTCGAAATTCGCCGGCTGGGGCGACAACCGCTTCCGCGACGCGGGCTTCCGCGCGGTGCCGGGCGCGATCGTCCGCCACGGCGCGCATATCGGCAAGGGCGCGGTGCTGATGCCCAGCTTCGTCAACATCGGCGCGCGCGTCGGCGAAGGGACGATGGTCGACACCTGGGCGACGGTGGGAAGCTGCGCGCAGATCGGCGCGGGCGTCCACCTGTCGGGCGGCGCCGGGATCGGCGGCGTGCTCGAACCGCTGCAGGCCGGCCCGGTGGTGATCGAGGACGGCGCCTTCATCGGCGCCCGCGCCGAGGTTGCCGAAGGGGTGATCGTGCGCGAGGGCGCGGTGCTGTCGATGGGCGTCTACCTCGGCGCATCGACCAAGATCGTCGACCGCGCGACGGGCGAGGTTTTCGTCGGCGAGGTGCCCGCCTATGCGGTGGTCGTCCCCGGCTCGCTGCCCGGCAAGCCGCTTCCCGACGGCAGCCCGGGTCCGTCGCTCTATTGCGCGGTGATCGTCAAGCGTGTCGATGCGCAGACGCGCGCCAAGACCGCCATCAACGAGCTGCTGCGCGACTGACGCCGCGACCCTCCGCCCGCCGCCCGTCGACGCCCGACGGGCGTTGGTAGACAAGCGCGTGCACCCTCCCTATTGCGAACTATTCGCATGAAGCGCGCGACCTCCTCGTCGAGGGCTGCGACGGGGGAGGAAAAGTGCCAGCCTGGATTCGCATCTCTTCGATCGCCGTGACGGCGTCGTTGTCCGCCCTGCCCGCCGCCGCGCAGGAGGTGACGGGCGACGACCCGCCGCCGATCGCCACGCCCGTCGCGGGCGCGCAGCGCTACACGCCCGGCGATCTCGCCCGGTTCGCGCCGCGCACCGCGCTCGACATGGTCGAGAAGGTTCCCGGCTTCCTGATCGTCACCGGCACCAACGGTGGCGAGCGCGGGCTGGGGCAGGCGACCGAGAATGTGCTGATCGACGGCGAGCGGATCGCCAGCAAGGCGACCGACGCGCGCACCGCGCTGGCGCGCATCGCCGCCAGCGACGTCGCGCATATCGACATCGTCGACGGCGCCAGCCTGAACGTGCCGGGGCTGACCGGACAGGTCGCCAATGTCGTCCTCGTCGCCGGCCGCCAAGGCGGCGGCGGCTTCAAGACGACGCTGCGCTGGCAACCCGAATGGCGGTCGCGGCTCGCGAACAACTGGCTGAACGGCGAGATTTCGACCACCGGGCGGATCGGCGGCACCGGCGTGACGCTGAGCCTGAAGAACGAGGCGACGCGGCAGGGGCATTGGGGGCCGGAGCGCGTGTTCGACGGCGCCGGCGCCCTGCGCTTCGTGCGCGACGAGCATGCCAGCTATTATAACGATCCGCCGCGCCTGTCGGCGGCGCTGACGCGCACGACGGCGAACGGCAACAAGTGGAACGCCAGCGTCGGCGGGCAATTGCAGCGGATCGACAACCGCACCCGCGGCGAATCGGTCCAGCCGGGCATCGGCCGGGTCGACGAGCTGTTCACCGTGACCGAGGACGAATATAACTACGACATCGGCGGCGATTACGAACTCGGTCTCGCCGGCGGACGGCTCAAGCTGATCGCCCTCTACCGGTTCGAGCACAGCCCCTTCGTCGATACCTTCATCGTCGATCGCGCGGTGGGCGGGCGCAGCGGCGAACGCTTCAGCCAGACCGCCGACGAAGGCGAATCGATCCTGCGCGGCGAATATGGCTGGCGCACCGCCGGCGGCACCGACTGGCAGGTCGCGCTCGAAGGCGCCTACAACACGCTCGACGTCGATGCCGAATATGCGCTGCTCCAGGCCGACGGCGGCTTCCTTCCCGTCGCCTTCGGCGGCGAGCGGACCGAGGTCGAGGAAAGACGCGCCGAAGCGTCGCTGACCTGGGGCCGGGCGCTGGCGCCCAACCTGACCGCGCAGCTCAACCTCGCCGCCGAATATAGCGAACTGACCTCGTCGGGGCCGGGCGGGCTGACGCGGCGCTTCGTCCGGCCGAAGGGCAAGTTCGCGCTCGCGTGGAAGGTCGGGCCGGCGACGACGATCAACTGGCTGCTCCAGCGCCGCGTCGACCAGCTCGATTTCTTCGATTTCGCCAGTTCGGTCGATGTCGCGAACAATCAGGGGAACACGGGCAACGGCGAACTCGTCCCGCCCATCGTCAACCGCACCGAGCTGGAAGTGGTGCAGGACATGGGCCGCTGGGGCCATGCGTCGATCGCTCTCGCCTATGCCTATGCGCAGGATCTGGTCGACCAGATCCCGCTGTCGCCGACCGAGGAGGGGCGGGGCAACCTGCCGCCCGCGCATCTCTATCGCATCACGACCAAGGGGACGCTGCTGCTCGATCCGCTGGGGTGGCGCGGCGCGCGGATCAACGCCGACGTCACCTGGCGGCGCAACCGCGTGCGCGACCCGCTGACCGGCGCGTGGCGCGAGCAGAGCTTCGGGCAGGATTATATCGCCGACCTCAGCCTGCGCCACGATGTGCCGGGAACCGATTTCGCCTGGGGCGGCGGCTATTCGGACGAGCGCCTCAGCCCCGGATTCCGGCTCGACACGATCCGGCGCGAATATACCGCCGGCCCGTTCGTCACCGCCTTCGTCGAGCACAAGAATGTCGCGGGCTTCACCGTCAAGCTGTCCTACCGCAATCTCGCGGAGCAGAAGGACGGCTACGACCGCACCGTCTTCGTCGGCCGGCGCGACGGCCCCGTCGCCTTCGGCGAAAGCCGGCGCCGCGCCTATGGCCGCTATTTCCAGCTCACCGTGACGGGCCAGATATGATCCGTCCCGTTCGCGGCGCGGGGCCGGCTCAGCGCTCGCTCAGATAATAGCGTTCGTCCGGCGTCAGGTCGGCCGCCAGATCATAGACGATCGGCTGGCCGGTCGGGATTTCGAGGCCGGTGATGTCGGCGTCCGAAATGCCCGACAGATGCTTGACCAGCGCACGCAGGCTGTTGCCGTGCGCCGAGACCAGCACCGTCTTTCCGGCCTTGAGTTCGGGCACGATCGCGCTTTCGTAATAGGGCAGGACGCGCGCGATCGTGTCCTTCAGGCTCTCGGTCGCGGGCACCGCGATCCCGGCATAGCGCGGATCGTGCGACAGGTCCCACGGCGAGCCCGGGTCGAGCGGCGGCGGCGGGACATCGAAGCTGCGGCGCCAGATCTTCACCTGATCGTCGCCGTGCTTCGCCGCGGTCTCGGCCTTGTCGAGCCCGGTCAGCCCGCCATAGTGGCGTTCGTTGAGGTGCCAGTCCTTGGTGACCGGCAGCCACAGCCGCCCCATCGCCTCGAGCGCGAGGTTCATCGTCTTGATCGCGCGCGTCTGGACCGAGGTGAAGCCGACGTCGGGCGCGATGCCTTTCGCCTTCATCAACTCACCCGCCGCCCACGCCTCGGCCGCGCCCTTTTCGGTCACATCGACATCCCACCAGCCGGTGAAGCGGTTCTCGAGGTTCCACTGCGACTGGCCGTGACGGATGAGGATGAGCTGCGGCATGGTCTGTCCTTCGGCTGGAGGGGATTCGCGGCCCCCTTAGCGCGGCTTTTCGCGGAACGCCAATGCCCCCTTGAAATGGTTTCGGCCGTTACCAGATTGATCGCATCCGGTCGCCGGAACGGGACCGGATGGTGGCCGCGGCGGGTTTTGCCGCAGCCCCATGACTTCGCTTGGAAAGGAAGGAATGACCCATGCGCAACAGCTTTGACTGGACCCCCTATCGCCGCTCGACCGTCGGTTTCGACCGGCTGTTCGATTTCCTCGAGAACAGCGGCTCGGCGGAGAATTATCCGCCCTTCGACATCGAGAAGGTCGCCGACGATCATTTCCGCATCACCATCGCGGTCGCCGGCTTCAAGGAAGACGAGATCGACATCACCGCGCAGCAGAACATGCTGGCGATCACCGGCCGCAAGGCGCCGGCCAGGGAAGGCGAGGAGCGCAAGCTGCTCTACAGCGGCATCGCGACACGCGCCTTCGAGCGCCGCTTCCAGCTCGCCGACTTCGTGCGGGTGGACCGTGCCGACCTCGCCGACGGGCTGCTGACCATCGACCTGGTGCGCGAGGTGCCCGAGGCGATGAAGCCGCACAAGATCGCGATCGGCGACAGCAAGCCGACGCTGGTCGAGAACGGCAGCAAGCAGGCGGCCTGACCCGCCCGCTCATGCCCTTGTGCCCCCTCCCTCTCGGGGCATGACGAACGGGGCCCGGTCTTCCGGGCCCCGTTTTCGCATCTACAGCATCCGGTCGAGCGTCTCGAGGCAGGCGCGCGCCAGCAGCTTGGACCGGTCGGGCGACCAGCCCTGCACCGGGTCGGGCAGGTCGCGGTTGTCCTTGAACGGCATCTCGATCGTCATCGACACCGCGCCATGGCGTTCGGCGAGCTGGGTCGTCGACATCGACAGATTCGCCTGTCCCGGCACCGAACTCTCGTACCCCAGTTCGGTCTGGAAATCGGGCGTCGCGGCGGCGAGCGCGGCCTGGAAGGCGAGGAATTTTTCCTGCTGTTCGGGCTTCAGCGACGGAATGCCCTCGAACCCCGCGAGGAAGACCGCGGGAATCGCCTCGTCGCCGTGGACGTCCATCGCCCAGTCGACCCCCGATTCGTCCATCGCGTTGCGGACGCACAGCACCTCGGGGCTGCGTTCGGCGGACGGCGCGTGCCATTCGCGGTTGAGGTTCACCCCGGCATGGTTGGTGCGCAGGTGGCCGCGGCGCGAGCCGTCGGGATTCATGTTGGGCACGATGTGGAAACGGCACTTGCGCCGCAGCGAGCGGCCGTGCGGGTCGGCGGGATCGGTGAGCATGTCGAGCGCGCCCTCCATCCACCATTCGGCCATGCTCTCGCCCGGATGCTGGCGCGCATAGAGCCAGACCTGCACCGGTCCCTCGCCCATTTCGAGGCAGTCGATCGGCTGCCCCTCCAGGCTGGTGCCGAGGCAGCGATAGGCGACGCCCTCGCATTCGGCGGCCGAGGCGATCAGGTCGTGGTGCCGCTCCATCGAATAGGGCGCGAAATAGGCGATCCACAGCAAGGGCCCCTCGGCCGTGTGGCGGATCGTCAGCGTGCCGCCATCGGTTTGGGCTTCATAGCCGGTGTCGAGCCGGAACCAATGCTCGCGGTCATAGCTCGCGCAGGCGGCATAGCCCGGCCAGCCGTCGGGATAGGCCGAATCGGCAAGGCCGGTGATCGCCAGGTCGAGCGCATCGCCCGCGGCGCAGGCGACGCGGAAATGGAACCACTGGAAAAAGTCGGACTCGCGATCCTTGCGAATCGAGAGGCGGGCGGACGTGCCGGCGAGCGACTCCACGACGATATTGCCGCTGTCGAAAGCGGCGTTGATGCTGATGGTCATGGCACCGTGATAGTGCGTCCCGATTCGCCGGGGAACCCCCTGAATAGGGCCTCCGCCAGTTTGGCCGCGGCAAGCGACGGCTGCGCCGCGGGCGCCTTCACCGGCACCGCGGTCAGCGCACGCCCTTCCCACAAGGCCTGGCCGCTCGCCCCGTCGTCGATGCGCACGCTGAGCTGCAGGTCCTGCATCTGCCGCGCGCCCCCGCCAAGGTTCAGGCCGATGCCGAGCCCGACGCCCGAGCCGTAGCTGCCCGTCGAGCCGCCGACGCCGACCGACACCGGCGACCGCTTGCCCGCGGTCTGCCGGTCGCTGCGGTCGAAGCCGATGCGGACCTTCAGCGGCGCCGCCGCACCCGAATCGGCCGCGACCAGCCCCAGAAGCTGCAATTGCCGCTCGACCGCGGTGCGATAGCTCGCCCATTCGAGCGACGGCTGCGCCGAACCGATCGTCGCCGCCGGATCGCCGAGCGGCGCGGGATCGACGGCATAGCGCGTCCCCGGCGCCCAGCCGGCGGCGGCATTGGCGTGAAAGCGGGTGACCTCGACCGGCGGCACCGCCGTTGCGCAGCCACCGAGAGCAAGCGCCGCTGCGGTCAGCAGGGCGACGGAAGAAAGACGCGTCATCGCCGCACCATGCGCGATGAAACATGGCTTGGCAATGAACGGCGCGCAGCGGTGGACGGCCAGCGAGAAGATGGCCGCAAACACCCCTCTCCCCTCCCGCAAGCGGGAAGGGCAGCGAGGCTTGCGAACTCGTTCGCTAGCCGCAGCGGGGTGGGCCTTGGTCTCGCCGCCGGCCACCCCCGACCCCTCCCGCCAGTGGGGAGGGGAGACGATGGCCGCATCGAACCCGAACGGACCCGCTGCCCATGCAGCGGCGCCCGGTCCGTCTCAGCGATAGAAGATGTGATTGTCGATCGCGGCGATGCGCGTCTTGCGCCAGCCAGGTGAAACGTGGCGCGCGTGGAAGAAGAGCGCGCCCGGCGCGCGGTTCGACCAGCTGCCGTCGCGGGCGATCTGCGCGATCGAGACCGCGTTCGCCCATTGCGCGCCTTCGCGGATCTTCGGCATCCGGCCGCCGCGGACGAAGCTGAACTGGCTCTTCTGATGGACGACGCCGCACAGGCTGGTCGGGAAACGGCCCGACTTGGCGCGGTTGATCACGACATGCGCGACCGCGAGCTGGCCGGCGAGCGATTCGCCGCGCGATTCGAAATAGACCGCGCCGGCGAGGCAGCGCAGTTCGGGGTCGAGCTCGGCCGGGCGCGGCGTCGCCGCGACCAGCGCGGCGAGCGAATCGGCCTGCGGCGCCGGCTCGTCCTGTTCGTCGATCGTCTCGGGGGCTTCGACCGGAGAAACCGGATCGGTCGAAGCTGTCGCCATCTCCGCTTCCGGCGCCTCGGCGGCGGGCAGGGTGATGGCGGGCGGGCTCGCGTCGGCGATCAGGTCGCTCGCGAAACCCGGTTCGGCCAGAACCAGCATGGCAAGGGCGGTCATGCCCACGGCGGCCGTGCTGGCGGCGTTCAGAATGCGACTCATAAGGTCCGTCAAAAGGGCGGCTGAGGAACCGAACCATGACAAACAGGTGGGGGGTCATCGACCCGATACCGCCTGCGGTCCTCATCCGACTGCGTGTCCGAACCGTTCGATCGGGCGCGCCGGACAAACCGATGCAACCCGCGGGACGACCTACGCGTTAAACGTGCGGGCGACCTATTGTGCGGTGCAACAGAGTCAAGTTAACGCGCCCCACTCCGCGACGAGTCGTGGCGCATCCGCGATATCCAGTTCGACGATCCACAGGTCGGGATCGGCCTTTCGCCGCCGCTCGCAATAGTTTTCGCGATCTTCACCATCGGCCGGTCCGACCGCTTCCCAGCGATAGCCGCCATCGAGCGCGAAGCGCCGTTCGAGCAGCGGGCCCGGCCGGCCGCGGTCGCTGCACTGGACCAGGATCGCCCCCGCATCGGCGTCGCCGCGCGCGAGGACGGCCGCGAAACCGCCCGCCGCCTGCGCCTCGCGCAGCAGCAGGTCGACGAGGAAACGGCTCTTCAGCCGCGGCATCGGATCGGCCGGGAACGATAGCGGGCGCGGCCGGGTGCCGCCTCTTTCCGGCAAGGAAGCGTTCCCCGGCGAAAGCCGGGGTCCACGTATCGCAACACGATATCCACGGGATTCCGGCCTTCGCCGGGAAGCACGCCCTGGCGGGCCCGCAAGCCGCATAGGCCGGCGCCGACGGCGTCAGGCCGCGTCGCGCGTTTCGGTGTCGGCGAGCAGCGCATAGAGCGCTTCGTCATTCTTGGCGCCGCGCAGCCGTTCGGCGACCTTTTCATCGCGCAGCATCCGCGACACGCCCGCCAGCGCCTTCAGATGATCGGCGCCGGCGTCGAGCGGCGACAGCAGCACGAACAGCAGGTCGACGGGCAGGCCGTCGACCGACTGGAAGTCGATCGGCCGCGCGAGTTGCAGGAACAGGCCGCGCACCCCCGACAGGTCGGCCAGCTTGGCGTGCGGCAGCGCGATGCCGCGCCCGAAGCCGGTCGAGCCGAGCCGTTCGCGTTCGAGCAGCGCTTCGCTCACCTCGCCGGCGTCGAGCCCGAGCGCGCGGCTCGCAAGATCGCCGATGTAGGGAAAAAGCGCCTTCTTCGAATCGAGCTGGACGTGCGCGCGCACCGTCGCGGGATAAAGAAGGGAAGAAAGGTTCATCGGTCTTGTCAAATCTGCATGGTCGCGGGGCAACGCCGTCCCGCCGTCCTGATGGCAACGATCACGGATCGGTCGTAAGGCCCCGCCATCCGGGTTCAGGGCTTCGTTGGGCGCGGCCCTTAGGCCGGATGGCGGAGAAAATCCAGCCCCTATTGCGGTTCGACCCATCCGATCGTGCCGTCGGAGCGGCGATAGACCATGTTGTAGGTGTCGGTCCGGCTGTTGAGGAACAGCAGCGCATTGGTGTTGCGAAGGTCGAGCATCATCACCGCGTCCGACACGCTGCTGGTCGGCACGTCGACGCGCGTTTCGGCGATGATCGCCGGGGCGTCGCCCGCTTCCTCCTCCTCGCTGCCGGCCTCGAACACGGTGTAGCCGGCATTGCCCCGGATCTCGTCGAGGGTCGGCGACGGCTGCGTCGGCGTGCCGCGATCCTTGAGCCGTCGCATATAGCGCCTCAGCTGCTTCTCGATGCGCTCGGCCGCATTCTCGAACGCGACATGCGCATCCTGCGCCTGTCCATGACCTTTCAGGACCAGCCCCTGCATCACATGCGCGACGATGTCGCACTGGAAGCTGTCGTGCGGCCCCTTGCCGAAAATCGCATGCGCGCCGATCGCTCGAGAGAAATATTTGTCGGCAATCGCGTTCATCCGGTCCGAAACACGCGCTTGCAGCGCTTCACCGGTTTCGATCTGGTGGCCAGAGACGCGGATTTCCATCTTTCTTCTCCTTCCAGTGTCGGTGACGGCGCTGGGAGCCGCCGTCACGGGCTATCGTGCCACAAAGGTTGATTGAGTGCGGCGACGAATTCGGCATGGCGCGCCAGCTCGGCCGCGGTGGCGGCGTGCGCGCGCGGCTCGCGAAACGGGCGGGACGGGACGGCGGGTCGCATCGACAGGCCCGCCGCCATCGCGGCGGACTCGGCGCCCAGACCAAGCCCGATCTGCCGGCCGCCGGTCATCTCGATATAAAGATGGGCGAGCAGCTCGGCGTCGAGCAGCGCGCCGTGCTTGATGCGGTGGCTGCGGTCGATGCCGTAGCGGGTGCAGAGCGCGTCGAGGCTGTGCTTGGCGCCCGGATGCAGCTTGCGCGCCATCTGCACGGTGCAGCACATGCGGGCGAGGTCGAGCGCCGGACGCCCCGCGCGTTCGAGCTCGGCGTTGATGAAGCCGAAGTCGAAGACGGCGTTGTGCGCGATCATCGGCGCGTCGCCCAGGAATTCGAGCAGCTCGTCGGCGCGAGCGGCGAACAGCGGCTTGTCGGACAGGAACTGGATCGACAGGCCGTGCACCGCCTCGGCCTCGGGCGGCATGTCGCGTTCGGGATGGAAATAGGCGTGAAAGGTCCGGCCCGACTCGCGGCGATCGACCAGCTCGATGCATCCGATCTCGACCAGCCGATGTCCCGATCTGGGGTCGAGCCCCGTGGTTTCCGTATCGAAGATTATCTCGCGCATCTGATGATCCAATCTGGACCCTATCGGGCGCGGAAACAAGAGGTGATGGCCCGAATCTGGCGATGCGTCTCGCTTTTCGGACGGCCGGTTTCGATGACGAAGTCGGCGCGCGCGCGCTTGACCCGGTCGGGCACCTGCAGATGGCGGATCGCCTTGAATTTGGCGTTGGTCATGCCGGGCCGGCGCAGCACGCGCTTGCGCTGCATCCACAGCGGCGCGGAAACGACCGCGATCGCCCCGACGCGGTGCCAGCCGCCCTTTTCGAACAGCAGCGGGATGTCGAGCACGACGACGGGACGCGCGCGATGCCGCGCCAGGAAGCGCTTCTGCGCGCGGCCGACCGCGGGGTGGACGATCGCCTCGAGCGCCGCGAGTTCGTGCGGGTGGCCGAGGACGCGCGCGCCCAGCTTCTGCCGGTCGACGCCGCCCGGCCCGGTGGTGCCGGGAAAGCGCGCCTCGATCGCCTCCACCAGCGCGCCGCCCGGACCCTGCAGCCGGTGCACCTCGGCGTCGGCGTCGAACACCGGCACGCCCTCGCGCTCGAACATCGTCGCCGCGGTCGACTTGCCCATGCCGATCGACCCGGTGAGGCCGAGGATGAAGGGACGGCGCAGCCGCGAGCCGGGGCGCTTGTAATGCGTCATGCGGTCAGCAGCGCGCGCAGTTCGTCGTCGCGGCCCTCGGGCGGCGGGCGGCCGAAGAACAGCTCGAAGGCGAGCGCCGCCTGCCCGATCAGCATGTCGAGCCCGTCGACCGTGTCGAGCCCGCGCGCCTCGGCGGCCGCAAGCAGCCCGGTCCGCAGCGGCGCATAGACGAGATCGTAGACGATCGCCCCCTCGGGCAGCGGCGCCAGATCGAGGTCGAGCGGCGGCTGGCCGATCATGCCGAGGCTGCTCGCATTGACGAGCAGCGCCGCCGGCGGCAGCGGCGCGTCGAGCGCGACGACGTCGCCCTTGAGGCCGAACGTCGCGAGCAGGCCCATCGCCTTGAGCGGCGAGCGATTCAGGATCGTCACAGGGCCGACGCCCGCGCGGGCAAGCGCGAACAGCACCGCGCGCGCCGCGCCGCCGGCGCCGATGACCGCGACCGGCGCGCCCTCGAGGTCGAGTTCGGCAAGCGGCGCATAGAAGCCGGCGGCGTCGGTGTTGGTGCCGATCAGCGCGCCGTCGGGCTGGCGCACCACCGTGTTCATCGCGCCGATGGTGCCGCGGATATTGCCGGGGTCGTCGACCAGATCCATCACCGCGACCTTGTGCGGAATGGTGACGTTGCAACCGCGCCAGTCGGGATCGGCGCGGCGCTCGGCGATATAGGCGGCAAGGCCGTCGGGGCGGACGTGCGCGCGCCGGTAATCGCCCGCGATGCCCAGCGCCTCCAGCCAGAAGGTGTGGATCAGCGGCGACTTCGAATGCGCGATCGGATCGCCGATCACCTCCGCATAAGGGGGCGTGTAAGGGATTCCGCTCATGCCGGCGCCAGCCCGGCCGCGCGCAGCCATGCCATCAGCGGCAGCATCGGCATGCCGACGATGGTCCAAGGGTCGCCTTCGACCCGGTCGAACAATTGCACGCCCGCTCCCTCTATCTCGTAACAGCCGACGGTCCAGCGGATGCTGTCCCAGTGGCGCGCCACATAGGCGGCGATGAAGCCCTCCGACAAGGGGCGCATCCACAGCCTCGCCTCGCCGACCGCGCGCCACACCGGCGCGCCGTCGCGCGCGGCGACCGCGGCGCTGAACAGCCGGTGCCGCGTTCCCGCCATGCAGCGCAGGTGCGTGGCCGCCTCTTCCGGGCTTTCGGGCTTGGCCAGCATCGTCCCGTCGTCGAGCGCGAGGGTCGAATCGGCGCCGATCACCGTGACGCCGGGCAGCCGCGCCGACACCTTGATCGCCTTTGCCTCGGCCAGCGCGTCGGCGATGTTGCGCGGCGTCTGCCCGGCCGCGCGCAGCGACGCGGTCAGCGCCTCCTCGTCGACATGCGCGGGGGTGGTCTCGAACGCCAGCCCGGCGGAGCGCAGCATCGCGGCGCGCCCGCTGCTCTGCGAGGCGAGGACCAGTTCCGTCATGCGGCGCGCCCCGCGCGATCCTCGGCGAGCTGGATCACCGCCGCGGCGGTCTCCTCGATCGACCGGCGCGTCACGTCGATCACCGGCCAGTCGTTGTCGGCGAAGATGCGGCGGGCATAGGCGATCTCGGCCTTCACCCGTTCCTCGTCGACATAGGCGGTCTCGGGCACCTGGTTCAGCGACAGCAGCCGGTTGCGCCGCACCTGCACCAGCCGGTCGAAACTGGTCGTCAGCCCGACGACCAGCGGACGCTTCAGCGTGAACAGCGCCTCGGGCGGCGGCGATTCGGGGACGATCGGAATGTTCGCGGTCTTGTAGCCGCGATTGGCGAGATAGATGCTCGTCGGCGTCTTCGACGTGCGCGACACGCCGGCGAGCAGGATGTCGGCTTCCTCCCAATTGTCCCAGCCGATGCCGTCGTCGTGCGCGACGGTGAACTGGATCGCCTCGACCCGCGCGAAATAGGCCGCGTCGAGCACATGCTGCCGCCCGGGGCGCGCCTTCGCTTCCTGTCCCAGCATCCGCGACAGCGCGTCGGTGACCGCGTCGAGCGCCGGGACGAGGGGCAGCCCCTGCGCGCCGGCGCGCCGCTCGAGGCTCGCGCGCAGGTCGCCGTTGACCAGCGTGAACAGGATCATCCCCGGGCTCGCCTGCACCTCCGCCATGATGCGGTCGAGATGCGATTCGGATCGGACCATCGGCCAGAAATGGCGCACCACCTCGACGTCGTCGAACTGGGCGATCGCCGCCTTGGCGATATTTTCGAGCGTCTCGCCGGTGGAATCGGATATGAGGTGCAGGTGGAGCCGGTCCATCGCCCTTCTTGTCCTCGCGCCGCCCGAAAAGGCAAGCGGCGAAGCATCGCGGGCCGGCTGTGGACAAGTCCGGCACAAGCCGGGGGGCGAAGCGGGACAGCGATTCCATCCCCGGCCGCGCCGATTCCGTCCCGCCGTTTATCCACAGGGGACGAATCTTGTCCACAGGCTGTGAAGAACGGGGACGACCGCCGCCGACTCCGCGGCGGACGGCGGCGGACGGGGAGTCAAGATGTTGGCAAAAGGGGCGCCGGCGCCTAAAGCGCACTTATCCGCCCGCCAACAATCCACCACAATCCATTTATACTTGTTTTGATAGAAGAAAGAGGGGCCGCGTGAAGGCGACACCGAAGAGCTTGCTGGCGACGCTGCGCGGGGTGCGGCAGGAACGGCCGGCGCTGTGGCTGATGCGCCAGGCGGGCCGCTATCTCCCCGAATATCGCGCCCTTCGCGAGACCAAGGGCGGCTTCCTCGAACTCTGCTACGATCCCGAGGCGGCGGCCGAAGTGACGCTGCAGCCGATCCGGCGCTTCGGCTTCGACGGCGCGATCCTCTTTTCCGACATCCTCGTCGTTCCGCACGCGCTCGGGCAGAATCTGTGGTTCGAGGCGGGCGAGGGACCGCGGCTCGCGCCGGCGCTCGTCGACACGGCGCTCGCCGCGCTCGAAGCGGCGCCGCAGCGGCTCGACCCCGTCTATGCGACCGTCGCGCGCGTCGCCGCGGCGCTGCCGCCGGAGACGAGCTTCCTCGGTTTCGCGGGCAGTCCGTGGACCGTCGCCACCTATATGGTCGCGGGGCAGGGGTCGAAGGACCAGGCCGCGGCGCGGCGCATGGCGTTCGGCGATCCCGCGGCCTTCCAGGCGATCGTCGACGCGATCGTCGAGCTCAGCGTCGCCTATCTGTCGGGACAGATCGAGCAGGGGGTCGAGGCGGTGCAGCTTTTCGACAGCTGGGCCGGCAGCCTGTCCCCCGCGCAGTTCGAACGCTGGGTCATCGCCCCCAATGCCGCGATCGTGCGCCGGCTGAAGGCGCTCCATCCTGACACGCCGGTCATCGGCTTTCCGAAGGGGGCGGGCGGCAAGCTCGCATCTTATGCGGACGAGACCGGCGTCGACGCGATCGGGCTCGACGAGACGGTCGATCCCGCCTGGGCCGATGCGGTGCTGCCCGCGCATCTGCCCGTGCAGGGCAATCTCGACCCGCTCGCGCTCGTCGCCGGCGGCGCGGCGCTCGACGCGGCGGTCGACCGCATCCTTGCGGCTTTCCCTTCGCGCCCCCATATCTTCAATCTGGGCCATGGCATCGTGCCCGACACGCCGATTGCCCATGTCGAACATCTGATCAGGCGCGTGCGAGGCGGGTAGGGCAATGACGGACTGGGTCGGATTTCTGGGGGCGACGATGCTGTGGATGAAGGCGGCGCATGTGATCTTCGTCATCTTCCTGATGGCGGGGCTGTTCATGATGCCGCGCTTCTTCATCTATCATCACCAGTGCGCGGTGGGGTCCGAAGAGGACCGCAAATGGATCGAGCGCGAGGACCGGCTGCGCCGGATCATCCTCAACCCCTCGATCATCCTCGTCTGGGTGTTCGGCCTGCTGCTCGCCTTCAACGGCGGCTATTGGAGCGAGGGCTGGTTCCACGGCAAGCTGCTGCTCGTGCTGCTGCTCTCCGGCTATCACGGCTGGCTGGTCGGCTATTTCAAGAAGCTGCGCAAGGGCGAGCGCCCGCTCAGCGAAAAGCGGCTCCGCCTGCTCAACGAGGTGCCCGGCGTCGCCGCGGCGATCATCGTCGTCCTCGTCATCGTCCGGCCCTGATCGGCAAGAGCAGGGAATCGCCGGCTACGATCGAGGGCTGGCCCCGCATTTATCGCACCCTGACCGTGTAGCGACGGTTCCCCGGCGAAAGCCGGGGTCCAGATGGCATGGCGTTGCAAGCGACGGCGACGCGGCCGAAGCCGTCGCCTCGCCTCGTCCGACGCGACCGCCATGCCGCCGCCCGATTGCCCCCGATCGACTTGGCCCGATTGACTTGGGCAAAAGCCGGATATAGGGGCCGATCAACCCCGTCCCGCGCGGGCGGCGCGTCGTGCGCCGATGCTATCGTGAACGGTCGTCCCCCGACCGGATAGGCGCATCCGGTGCGCTGAATTGCCATATCCCTGTCCCGAATTTCATTTCTGGAAAATCCATCCATGCATCTCAAAGAACTCAAGACCAAATCGCCCGCCCAACTCGTCGAAATGGCCGAGGAACTGGGCGTCGAGGGCGCATCGACGCTGCGCAAGCAGGACCTGATGTTCTCGATCCTCAAGGAACTCGCCGAAGAGGGCGAGGAAATCATCGGGTCGGGCACGATCGAGGTCCTGCCCGACAGCTTCGGCTTCCTGCGCAGTCCCGAGGCCAATTATCTCGCCGGCCCCGACGACATCTACGTCTCGCCGAACCAGGTCCGCAAACACGGTCTGCGCACCGGCGACACGGTCGAGGGCGAGATCCGCGCGCCGAAGGACGGCGAACGCTATTTCGCGCTCACCAAGCTGACCGCGGTCAATTTCGACAATCCCGAAGCGGTGCGCCACCGCGTCAATTTCGACAATCTGACGCCGCTCTATCCGAACCAGAAGCTGTCGCTCGACGCGCTCGACCCGACCGTCAAGGACAAGTCGGCGCGCGTGATCGACCTCGTCAGCCCGCAGGGCAAGGGCCAGCGCGCGCTGATCGTCGCGCCGCCGCGCACCGGCAAGACGGTGCTGCTGCAGAACATCGCCAAGGCGATCACCGACAATCATCCCGAGGTCTATCTGATCGTCCTGCTGATCGACGAGCGGCCCGAGGAAGTCACCGACATGCAGCGCAGCGTCAACGGCGAGGTCGTCTCCTCGACCTTCGACGAGCCCGCGACGCGTCACGTCCAGGTCGCCGAAATGGTGATCGAAAAGGCGAAGCGCCTCGTCGAGCACAAGAAGGACGTCGTCATCCTGCTCGATTCGATCACCCGCCTCGGCCGCGCCTACAACACCGTGGTTCCCAGCTCGGGCAAGGTGCTCACCGGCGGCGTCGATGCCAATGCGCTCCAGCGGCCGAAGCGCTTCTTCGGCGCCGCGCGCAACATCGAGGAGGGCGGCTCGCTGTCGATCATCGCGACCGCGCTGATCGACACCGGCAGCCGCATGGACGAGGTGATCTTCGAGGAGTTCAAGGGCACCGGCAACAGCGAGATCGTGCTCGACCGCAAGGTCGCCGACAAGCGCATCTTCCCCGCGCTCGACGTCGGCAAGTCGGGCACCCGCAAGGAAGAGCTGCTGGTCGAAAAGGACAAGCTGTCGAAGATGTGGGTGCTGCGGCGCATCCTCATGCAGATGGGCACCGTCGATGCGATGGAATTCCTGCTCGACAAGATCAAGGATTCGAAGACCAACGAGGATTTCTTCGAGTCGATGAACCAATAGGCCGCGCGGATGGCCGTCGTCGAACATGCGCTGCTTCCCGTTCGCACCGGAAGCGAGGCCGCGTTCGAGGCGGCCGTCGCGCAGGCGCGGCCGTTGATCGAGGCGTCGCCGGGCTTTATCTCGCTCGAGATCCGCCGTCCGGCGGGAACCGGACAGCCCTATCTGCTGTTGGCATTGTGGGAGTCGGTCGCCGATCATCGCGATGGCTTCCGCCAGTCCGACCGCTACCGGCAATGGCGTGCATTGCTGCATCCTTTCTATGACCCCGTTCCCGAGGTCAGCTATTTCGGAGACCCGCTGTGATCCTGGAAATCCTGGCCCAAGCAGGTGCCGTCGCCGCCACGGGCTTCGGCGGACCGGGCGGCATCTGGGCGCATATCGTCAACGATTTTTCGAACATCACCGAACCCGCGGCGCTGTCGGCCTTCCTGCAGGTGCTGATGATCGACATCGTGCTGGCGGGCGACAATGCGATCGTCGTCGGTGCGCTCGCGGCCGGCCTGCCGGCGGACCAGCGGCGCAAGGTGATCTTCATCGGCGTCATCGCGGCGCTGGTGCTGCGCATCGCCTTCGCGCTGATCGTCACGCAACTGATGCAGATCGTCGGGCTGATCTTCGTCGGCGGCCTGCTGCTGATCTGGGTGGCGTGGAAGATGTGGCGCGAACTGCGCGCCGGCGCCCATTCCGTGGGCTCGCCCGAGATCGAGGGCGACGAGCATTCGGGGCTGAAACCCGCGAAGAGCTTCCTCGGCGCCGCCTGGGCGGTCGCGATCGCCGACGTCAGCATGAGCCTCGACAATGTCCTCGCGGTCGCCGGCGCGGCGCGCGAGCATCCCGGCATCCTGATCGTCGGGCTGATCGTCGCCGTCGCGCTGATGGGCATCGCCGCCAACATCATCGCCAAATATATCGAGCGCTATCGCTGGATCGCCTATGTCGGGCTGGCGGTGATCCTCTATGTCGCGGTCAAGATGATCCACGAAGGCTGGGTCGACCCGAGCGTCGGCGTCGGCACGCTGTTCGGCTAGACTCCGGTGAATTTGGATTGACCACTTCGTCATTGCTTCGCTCCACTCGCAATGACGATTCCGTCCGATGTCATCCTGCTACATGGCCGGTGGGGATTCGGGTTTCGGCACGCTGCCTCATCCGTTCGTCATACTGAACGCGTTTCAGCATCCATGGCCGGACCTTCCCTTTGCACCGCTTTTTAGAGCATCGTGCGTTAAATCTGCATCACCCTTTCTGCCGTTCGTGCTGAGCTTGTCGAAGCACCGTCCTTCTTCTTGGGACGCCAAAAGAAAGAACGGCCCTTCGACAAGCTCAGGGCAAACGGTTCAGATTTAATGCTCGATGCTCTAGGTAAATGCGGACCATGGCCCCCCGGATCGGGTCCGGGGCAGGCTCTGAAACAGGTTGGCATATATTACCCTTCAGGCAGGTCAGGCGCTGTTCCCCGGCGAAAGCCGGGGT
>NZ_BCUA01000036.1 GCF_001591045.1 Sphingopyxis granuli NBRC 100800
GTCCGGGGTGGCGATACAGGACACACGGCACCGCCCCGTCGCGCATCGTCATGGATTACCGTGATTTAAGGGTAATTTTACAGCTCGCGGGCTAGACGGGCGCGATGAATGCCACCCTCTCCCCTGCGCTGCTGCTGCTCATCCTGACCAGCGTCGGCATGTCGGCGCTCGCCCAGATGCTGCTCAAGCTGGGGGTGCAGGGCGCGCGCGCGGCGCGGACCCTGCCCGAAACCATGCTGGCCTATGCCAGTTCGCCCTATCTGATCGCGGGCTTCGCGCTCTATGGCCTCGGCGCGGTGCTGTGGCTGTTCGTCCTCGCGCGCCTGCCGCTGAGCGTCGCCTACCCCTTCGTGGGGCTGGGTTTCATCTTCACGATGCTGATCGGTGCGATGGCCTTTCACGAACATCTGACGCCCGCGCGCATCGCCGGTACGCTGTTGATCGCGCTCGGCTGCGTCCTCGTCGCGCAGAGCGCGGGCGGTTCATGATCGGGGCGGCCGCCGCCTGGATCGAAGCCCATTATCGCGGACTGGTCGCAACGCTGATCGCCGCGACGGTCGGCGTGCGCCTGCTCGCCTGGTTCGCGATCGGCGAGCCGCTCGGCAACGACGGTCTCGCCTATTTCCGCATGGCGGAGGCAATGGCGGGCGGGCATTGGCCGGTCGATCAATGGGGACAGCACGCCTTCTATTCGATCGGCTATCCGGCGGCGCTGACCCCTTTCTTCGCGCTGTTCGGCGCGAGCGTCGGGACCGCGATCGCCGCGAATCTGGCGCTCGCGGCGGCGAGCGCGGCGCTGCTGGTGCTGCTCGCGCGCGAAATCGCGATGCGGCCGCCCTTCGTCCTCCTGCTCCTGCTGGTCCACGCCTTGTGGATTCCCGGCATCTGGAACAGCGCGATGCTGGCGCGCGAGAATCTGTCGGTGCCGCTCTTCCTGCTCGTCCTGCTCGCGTCTTGGCGGCTGCTGCGCGGCGGCGGCAGCACGGCCGCGCTGCTCGCGGGCGCCGCCTATGGCGCGGCGATCCTGACCGGGGGATCCGCGCTGCCGCTGATCGTCGCGCCGCTGCTCGCGCTGCTGTGGACCGGGGAGCAGCGGATACGTCGCGGCCTGCTGGTCGGGGCCGGTGCGTTGGCCCTGCTCATCCCCTGGGCCGCCGCCACCACGGCCATGGTCGGGGCGCCGACGCTCAACACCAACGGCGGCTTCAACCTCTATCTCGGCAACAATCCCGCGGCGACGGGCGCCTTCGTCAGCATCGCCGACACCCCCGCGGGGGCCGAGTGGGAGGAGATGCGCCGGCGGCTCGGCGAGCGCGGGGCGAGCGCCGAACTCGGCGCGCGCGCCATCGCCTATGCCGGCGCGCATCCCGCGCGAACCGCGAGTCTCGGCCTCACCAAGCTCGCGCTGTTCTGGGCGCCGAACGTCCCCGACGCCGCCGATTTCGCACAGTCGCGCGCGGTGGCGACGGCGCGCTTCGTCGAGGTCGCGCAATATCTGCTTATCCTCGGCTTTGCGCTGTTCGGCCTGCTCGCCGGCGGAGGAACACCGCGGCAGCGCTGGATCGTCGCGGCGGCGATCGCCGGTTTCTGGGCGCTGCACGCCGCCGCCTATGTCATCACCCGCTATCGCGACCCGGCGATCCCCGCGCTGATGCTGTTCGCGGTCGTCGGCTGGGGCATCGCCTGGGACCGGCTGCGCCCCCGCCCGAAGGAGGCGCTCGATGCCGCCGCATGATCCCGCCGAGCCGGCCAAGGTCGCCCTGATCGTCGATCTCGACCGGACGCTGACCCGCGCCGATGTCGCGGTCGAATCGCTCGTGCGCCTGATGCGGCGCAGCCCGATGCTGTTCTGGCAATTGCTGCTCGCGCTGCTGTGGGGCCGCGCCGCGCTCAAGACGCGCCTCGCCCGGCTCGATCCGGTCGATCCGGCGCTGTTGCCGCTACGCGCCGAGGTCGTCGACCTGATCGGCGAAGCGCGCCGCGACGGCCGCCCGGTCATCCTCGCCAGCGCCGCGCACCGGCGCAATGTCGGCCGCGTCGCGCGCCATCTGGGGCTGTTCGACCGCTATCTGGGGTCGAGCCGACGCCGCAACCTGAAGAGCGCCGGAAAGCTGCGCGCGATCCGCGCCGCGATCGGCGACGCGCCCTTCGACTATGTCGGCGATTCGACCGCCGACCGCGCGATCTGGCGCGAGGCGCGGCACGCCTACACGGTGGGCGTGCCGACCCGCTCGGCGAACGAGCAGCGCGTCGGCCCGCCCCCCAGGAGCCCGTTTCGCGCGCTGGTGAAGGCGATCCGCCCGCATCAATGGGCGAAGAATGCGCTGGTCTTCGTGCCGCTCGCCACCTCGGGCCATATTCTCGATTTCGTCGCGCTGGGGCAGGCGGCGCTCGCCTTCGTCAGCCTGTCGGTGATCGCGTCGAGCGTCTATCTGCTCAACGACCTGCTCGACATCGACGCCGACCGGCGTCACACACGCAAGCGCTCGCGCCCCCTCGCGGCGGGCGATCTCGGCATTCCACTGGCGCTCGCGATCAGCGGCGCGGCCGCGATCCTGGGCCTTGCCATCGGCTGGTTTCTGCTCGGCCCCGCGACCTTCGCCGCGCTCGCGGCCTATTTCGCGCTGACGCTCGCCTACAGCTTCCGGCTCAAGTCGGCGATGATCGCCGACGTGCTCGCGCTCGCCTCGCTCTACACGATCCGCATGATCGTCGGCGCCGCCGCGATCGCGGTCGCCCCGTCGATGTGGCTGCTGATCTTCTCGATCTTCTTCTTCCTCAGCCTCGGCTATCTCAAGCGCTATGTCGAGCTCGACGAAAGCCGCAACGAGCGGCACCAGCTGTTGTCGGGACGCGGCTATGTGCCGTCGGACAAGATGTTCGTCGCGATGGGCGGCGTCGCGTCGGGCATGGTGTCGTTGCTCGTCCTGCTGCTGTTCGCCGCCGAAAAGGGCGAAGGCGGCGAATATGCGCATCCGGCGCTGCTGTGGCTGCTCGTCATCCCGCTGCTCTATTGGCTCAACCGCATCTGGATGATGGCGGGGCGCGGCCAGGTCGACGGCGATCCCGTCGCCTTCGCGCTGCGCGACCGGCGCAGCATCGTCGTCGGCGCCCTGCTCGCGGTCATCGTCGTCGCCGCCAAATATGGCGGCTGACGACGACGCTCGCTTCACCTTTCCCTAGAAGTCATAGCCCAGCGTCAGGCCGAAGGTTCGCGGCTGGTTGGCGAAGCGCACGACGACATTGGCGTTGCTGGCGACCGCCGACCAATAATATTTGTTGAACAGATTCTTCGACCACAGCGACAGCGACCAGCCGGCCTGCGACTTCAGGCCGAGGCTGGCGTTGACGACGGCGTAGGAATCGACCTTGTAGAGCGGATCGTCCTCGAAGATCGTGTTCGCCTTGCCCTGATAGCGCAGGCTGACCGCGCCATTGGCGCTCAGCGTGTCGGTCACCGGCGTATCGTAGGCCGCGACGATGCTGCCCTGGAAGCGCGGGCTGTAGATGAACTCCGCCCCGTCGAAATTCTCCGGCTGGCCGGCGGCGTTGGTGCCGACATAGTCGATCACGCGGGTCTTCAGCCACAGGCCGTTGGCGGCGATCGTCACGCCCTGCGCGGGACGCAGCGTCAGTTCGCCCTCGAAGCCATAGGCCCTCGATTTGGGCACATTGTCGAGGCGCGACAACGCGGTGTAGATCGGATCGGCGAAATAGGTGCTGATCTGCTTGTCCTTGTAATCGTAGTAGAAGGCGGCGAAATTGGCCTGCAGCAGGCGGTCGGCCAGCGTCGCCTTCAGCCCCAATTCGTAGGCCGTCAGCTTTTCCTGCGTCACCGGCGCGTTCTGCCGCGCCTTGCTCGCCGCGTTGACCGGCGAGGTGCCTGACTTGTAGCCGCGGGATACCGACGCATAGACCAGCGTGTCGTCGTTCGGCGACCAGTCGAGCACGACGCGCCAGGCGAGGTTGTTCTCGTCCAGCGTCGACACCACCGGGCCGAAGCTGTTGGTCGCATCGTCGAAGGTGTTGCACTGCCCCTCCACGATCGGCGCCGGGATGGGCAGCGTGCCCCCCGCCGAGAAGAGGAAGCGGTTCACGATGTTGACGTTCGGCAGCATGCTGCCCTTGTAGTCGCGCGAGCAGCCTACATAGTCCTGCTTGTCCTCGGTATAGCGAAGGCCGACGGTCAGTTTGAGCTGGTCGGTCAGTTCGGCGTCGGCATTTCCGAAGACGCTCCACGTCCTGGTGTTCATCGTGCCGATGTCTTCATAGGTGCGGAACGCCGTCGCCATGTCGGCGGCGGTATAGCCGCCGGAATTGAACGGCGTATCGAGCAGGTTGACGCCGGGAACGAGGATATAGGGCACCGCGCGGATGAAGCGCGAGTTCGCATTGTCGCCGAGCATCGTGCGGTTGCTGTCGACGATCTTGTCATGGCCGTAATAGGCGCCGACCAGCCAGTTCAGCGTGCCGGCCTCGCCTTCGAAATGAATTTCCTGCGCAAAGCTCTTGATGCGGCCGTCGGCCTTCTGCAGCAGGATTTCATAGGGCGCGCCGCTCCAGTCGGACAGCGCCTTGCGCTGGAAATCATTGTAGCTGGTCAGGCTGACGAATTTCACCGCATCGGCGACATCCTGATCGACGCGCAGTTTCAGGCCCCAGAAGCGATTGTCTTCGGCGAGGTCGCCGGGCAATCCGGCGCCGCGGCCGACGTCGGCCGATCGCCCCGCCTCGGGCGCCCAGTCCGCCTGGCTCGCCCGGGTCGGGAAATTGCCGGCGATATAATCAGCCAGCCCCGGCGCGTTGAAGAGGTGCGATGCGCTGGTTCCCGTCACCGGGTCGGTCGCCGGGGTGAAGCCGATGCCCTGCCCGGCGACCGTGTCCGACTTGTTCTGCCACCAGGTCACCGACAGGTCGATGCTGGTGCCGGGGCCGGGGTCGATCGCCAGCGAGCCCCGGATGCCCAGCTTGTCGACCTTGCCAAGCCGTTCGCCGGGGCGCGAGTTGCTGACCTGCCAGCCCTTGTCGCTGTTCTCGCTGCGCACCGCGATCCGCGCCGCAACCCCTTCGCCGAGCGGCCCCGAGACGTGGCCCGCGAAATTATAGGTCCGGTAGTTCCCGAGTTCGGCGGTGACGCCCGCGTCGAAATGATCGGTCGGCTTGGCGGTGATGAAGTTGATCAGCCCGGCCGTCGTGTTGCGACCATAGAGCGTGCCCTGCGGTCCCTTCAGCACCTCGACGCGCTCGAGGTCCATGATCGGGCCGGTGTTCATGATCGGATAGGCATAGGCGACCTCGTCGACATAGGTGCCGACGGTCGAGGTCGCCGACAGGTTGATCGTGTTGAAGCCGATGCCGCGCAGCGTATAGGTGGGCACGCCCTGATAGCTTTGCGACACGGTAAAGCTCGGCGCCACCGCGGTCAGGTCGCGCACGTCGGTGACGCGCAGGCTTTCCAGCGTCGCTGCGTCGACCGCCTGCACGGCCATGCCGATGTCGTTCAGCGATTCGGCGCGGCGCTGCGCGGTGACGATGATCTCGCCGTCGGTCCGCGCCGCCGTTTCCGCCTCGTCGGCCAGCGCCGGCGGCGCAACGGTCAGGCTGGCGGCGGTGCCGGCGAGCAGGAACAGTCGATAGGCCTTCATTCGTCATCTCCCTCAAACGGCTGGCCGATGCGGCTCGTCTTTGCGCGAGCGCCGACGCGGCCGGACCCTGTCAGAGGATATAATTGCGGCCCCGCTCACAAGCTGGCATCTGTGTCAGTATCGAGCCGGGGGAGGACATGTGACGGACAAACGGGCGCTTTGCTGGTCGGAACTTCCCGCGCTGATCGCCGACGTGCAGGCGATCGGCGACGCGACGGGCCTTTCCTATATCGCCGCGCAGGCCGATCTCGGCGATCCCGAACCGATGGCCGACGAGCACGGTCGTCCCTATGCGGAGACCAGCTTCCGCTGGATCGATCCGGCCTATGCCTATTGGCGCGACCGCAAGCTGGCGCTGCACGTCGCCTTCCTGACCGCGGCGCGGCTGATCGCCGAACCCTTCTATTACAGCGACGGGCGGCTCGGCAGTTGGCGCGCGACCGCGCTGCTCGACGCGGTCGATTGCCAGCAGGCGAAGGAGACCCCCAATTTCGGCGAGGCGATCATCGCGCCGGTCCATCTGCCGCGCGGGCTGGTCGGCGCCGTCTTCTGGTGCTCGCGCGAGCCTGTCGGGGTCGAGGCGCTGTTCCGCGCGCATGCCGGCACGATGCACAACCTCGCGCTGCGCCTCGTCGCGACGCACAACGAGGCGCGGGGCCGGCCGCGCAACGCAACGGTGCCGCAGACGCTGACCCGGCGCGAGGTGCAGTGCCTGCGCTGGGCCGCCGCGGGCAAGACCGATGGCGAGATCGGCATCATCCTGTCGCTGTCGGTGTCGACGGTGCGCTTTCACCTGCGCAACGCCGCCGCCAAGCTGGGCGCCACCGGGCGCGCGCAGTCGATCCAGATCGCCGCCGGGCTGGGCTTCGTCGGCGCGCAGGCGGCCTGACGCATCCGCCAGCTTGGCCGGGTCGCCGCGCCGTTTAGGAACAGGGCATGGACATCGCACTCGAACCCGATCTTCACGCGTTCCGCGACATGGTGCGCGCCTTCCTGGCCGAGCATCTGACCGAGGAACTGCGCCGCGCCGCCGAGCGCGCAACCAGCGTCTTCATCGATCCCGCCATATCGCTTCCGTGGCAGCGCATCCTGCATGCGCGCGGCTGGGCGGCGCCCGACTGGCCCGAACGGTTCGGGGGACCGGGCTGGAGCGAGATCGAGCGCTATGTCTTCGCCGCCGAATGCGTCGCGGCGGGCGCGCCGAACCTCGCGCCGATGGGGCTGAAGATGGTCGCCCCGGTGATCATGCATTATGGCTCGCCCGATCAGCAGGCGCATTACCTGCCGCGCATCCTGTCGGGCGAGGATTATTGGTGCCAGGGCTTTTCGGAACCCGGCGCCGGCTCCGACCTCGGCCGGCTTCAGCTTCGCGCGGTCCGCGACGGCACCGATTATGTCCTCAACGGGTCGAAGATCTGGACGACGCACGCCCATTTCGCGAACCGCATGTTCTGCCTCGTGCGCACGTCGAACGAAGGCAAGCCGCAGGCCGGGATCAGCTTCCTGCTGCTCGACATGCAGTCGCCGGGCATCGGCGTCGAGCCGATCCGCACCCTCGCCGGCGAGCATGAACTGAACCAGGTCTTCTTCGACGACGTCCGCGTCCCCGTCACCAACCGGCTGGGCGAGGAGAATGACGGCTGGTCGGTCGCCAAGCATCTGCTCACCTTCGAACGCGGCGGCAAATATGCGCCGGCCCTGATGGGACAGCTTCGCCGCCTGCGCGGCCACGACGTGCCCGATCCGGTGATCCGGGCGCGGCTCGACCGCGAGGCAGTGACGCTGCGCGCGTTGCAGGCGCTGGAGATGAAGGCGATGCGCGGTCTCGGCGGCGGCGCGGCGCTCTATGCCTCTGCGCTCAAGCTGCTCGGCACCGAAGCGGCGCAGCGCATCGACACGCTGGCGTGCGAAATCGCCGGTCCGGCGGCGTGGAGCGAAGCCGACGGCCAGACGCCGGCGAGCCTTGCGGTCGCGGTGCCGCGCTATCTGAACGGGCGCGCGGCCACCATCTATGCGGGATCGAACGAAATTCAGCGCGACCTGATCGCGCGCCAGATTCTCGGCTGACCGCCGCCTTCAGGCCGCCGCCTCGGCAAAGCGCGCGAGATGCGTGGCCTGCGGCCCCATCGCCGCCGCGATTCCCAGCGCACGCTTGAAACGGCTGCCGAGCGCCAGTTCCTCGGTCAGCCCCATCGCGCCATGGATCTGCACCGCGCCCTCGCCGACGATCCGCACCGCGTCCTGCACCTCAACGCAGGCCGCACCGACCGCGGCGGCGCGCGCCGCCTCGTCACCGTCCACCGACAGCACCGCCAGTTCGGTGAGCGCGGCCGCCTTCATCAGTGCGAGCTGCATGTCGGCGCAGCGATGGCGCAGCGCCTGAAACGAGCCGATGGGCACCCCGAATTGCCGGCGCTGCCCCATATAGGCGGCGGTGTCGTCGATCATGCGCCGCATCAGCCCGACGGCCTCGCCACACCGCCCCGCCAGCACCATATCGGTGACGATCTCGGTCGCCGCGCGCGCCGCTTCCCCCTCGGCAAGCGCCTCGGCTTCGGCGGGACCGGACGCAAAACCCAGGTCGGCGGTGACGCTGCCGTCGAGCATGATCCGGTGGCGCTGTTCGACGCGGTCGGGGTCGGCGGCGACGAGCAGGACCGCCTGCGGATCGGCGACGACGAACAGGTCGGCCTCGGCCGCGCCGGCGACCAGCGTCGCCAGTCCGCGCAGCCGCCATCCCCCGTCCGCCGCCTCGACGATCGGCATAGCGGCGGCCGTCGCCGGACAGACCAGCGCCGCCCGCTGCCGCCCTTCAGCCAGCGCCCCCAGCGCAGCGTGACCCGGCGCCAGACGCCCGACGAGCCAGGTCGCCGCCGCGTGCGAGAGCCAGTCGGCGCCCGCCAGCGCCGGTCCCAGCTCCGCCATCAGCAGCGCCGTCTCGACCGCGCCGCCACCGAAGCCGCCCGCCGCCTCGGGGATCGTGACGCCGCCAAGGCCGAGCGCAGTCAGGTCGGCCCACCCCACCCGCTCCTTGTCGGCAAGGAAGCGCTGCACGCTGTCGCGCAACATCTGGCGTCCGGCGTCGAGCGGAAGGTCGAGGCCCGCCATCGTCACCCGGCCCGTGCCGCGACGAAATCATATCGGCATGCCGTCATCGTCGTCTCTCCAATCGCTTCCATGCCGGCGCGGCGCATGCGGCCGCCCTTTCCCATTGAGATCATGCCGCTTTGGTCCACGATGCTCTAGCTGGCGAGCGTGTCAGGTCGCGCCGTGGCTAATCGCGGCTTAATCATCGCAACAAGCGCTCGTTAATGGCCATATGACCACTTACGCAACATCATCGAACGAGCCGGTCGGGCGGCTCCTTGGCTGGCTGGGGCTCAAATCCGCGCGGGGGCACGACGATGCCGCCGGTGCGGTGGCGGCCCAAATGGGTGAGGCGCGCGACCGCCCCCATGAAGTGCGAAGTCAACTCGCCCATTCGATCATGTCCTTCCTTCTCGACAACGACCTCGATATTTCGCCCGCCAACCTCGTCCTGGCGCATGGCGCCTTTTCCGGAACCAACCCCAAGCTTGCGCGCCAGTTCGCGGCGCGATCGCAATCGGCAGAGGGGATCACCCAGCCCTGGCTCGACGAGCTGGTCGCGCACGAACCCGAGCAGCAAGGACGCGCCGACCTCGACCGGCTGATGGCCAAACTCGAAACCGATCTCGACAGTTTCCAGGCCAGCACTCGGCAGGCGCGCAGCGTCACCAGCGATTATGGCGTCGAACTGGCGCAGCATGTGTCCGACCTCGAACAGGTCGAGAAGACGGGGCGGATCGTCTCCAACCTCGCCGTGCTGGCGCGCACGATGCTCGAACGCACCCGCAAGGCCGAGGACGACATGCACCGGAGCGAGGAGGAGGCGAAGGCGCTTCGCCGCAGCCTCGCCCGCGCCAAGCGCGATGCCGAGATCGACTATCTGACCGGCCTGCCGAACCGCCGTGCCTTCGAGGCGCTGCTCGATCGCCACCATGGCGAAGCGCGCGCGGCGTGCGAGGCGCTGAGCGTCGCCTTTTGCGACATCGACGAATTCAAGAAGATCAACGATGTGCACGGGCACGACGCCGGCGACCGCGTCATCAAGATGATCGCCGACACGCTCGCGCACATCTCGAACGATCATTGCCATGTCGCGCGCCACGGCGGCGAGGAATTCGTGATGCTGTTCCGCGGCCTGACGCCGAGCGAGGCAGCGAAGCAGCTCGACGACGCGCGTGAGCGGCTGTCTGCGCGCCGCCTGATCAACCGCAAGACCGACGAGCCGTTCGGGCAGATCACCTTTTCCGGCGGGGTGGCCGACGTCTTCGGCTATGCCGATCCACGCGCGGCGCTGAAAGCCGCCGACGAAGCGCTCTACCGCGCCAAGGAAAGCGGGCGGAACCGCATCGAGATCGCCGCCTGACGAGCCCCGGAGCCGTCAGCCGTGGCGGCTCCAGCGCGCGAAGATCGCAGTGGGCAGCAGCAGTCCGCGCGCCTCCTCGCGCACCGCGAGTTCGCCGCATTCGACCTTGCCGGGCAGATCGGCGAACAGCTGTGCCAGCAGTTCGCCGATCGCCAGCGCCGACATCCGCACCGCATAGACGGTGAGGAACAGCGCGCGGCTGTCGGCGTCGAGCAGGTGGCGGCAATCGGCGAGCAGCGGCGCCAGCCCCTCCTCGATCTGCCAGCGCTCGCCGTTCGGGCCGCGCCCGAACTTGGGCGGGTCGAGCAGGATGGCGTCGTAGCGCCGTCCGCGCCGCACCTCGCGCGCCGCGAACTTGCCGGCGTCGTCGACGATCCAGCGGATCGGCCGCTCGGCCATGTCGGCGAGCGCGGCATTCTCGCGCGCCTGCGCGACCGATTTCTTCGAGGCGTCGACATGCGTGACCGCCGCACCGGCGGCCGCGAGCGCCTGGCTGCCCACCCCGGTATAGCCGAACAGGTTGAGGAAGGCCGGATCGGTCTTGTCCGCGACCTGTTCGCGCAGCCAGTCCCAGACCGGCGCCATGTCGGGAAAGAAGCCCAGGTGGCGAAAGGGCGTGCAGCTTGCGGTGAAGCGCGCCTCGCGCCAGCCGAGCGGCCAGCCTTCGGCGGGCACGGGGCGGTGATAATACCAGCGCCCCCCGCCATCCTCGTCCGACGCGGGGACGAACTCGCCATCGGCCTTGTCCCATTCGGCCTGCGGCAGCGCGGGCTGCCACATCGCCTGCGGTTCGGGGCGGATGAAGCGATAGCGGCCATAGCGTTCGAGCTTGCGCCCGCCGCCACTGTCGACCAGCCCATAATCCTCCCACGCGTCCCCGACGAGCGTCGCCAGGGGCAGCAGGTCAGCCACGGGCGGCTTCCGCCAGGATATGCGCCTTCACCGCGTCATAGTCGCCGGGCAGCTTGCTGTAGCGCTCCTCGCGCTCGAACAGGTTGCCGAGCCGCGGCGGCAGCGCCGGACGCACCCCGGTCGCGCGTTCGACCGCGTCGCGGAACTTCGCGGGATGCGCGGTCGCCAGCGTGACGACGGGTACGTCGCCGTCGATTTCCAGCGCGCGCGCGGCCGCGAGGCCGACGGCGCTGTGCGGGTCGATGATCTGCCCGCCCCGTTCCTGCGCCCAGCGTAGCGCGAGCGTCATGCCGTCGGCATCGATACGCGCGCTGGAGAACAGCGCCTGCGCGCCGGCGCGCATGTCGGCGGGGAGCGTCATCGCACGGTTGCGGTCGAATTCGGTCATCATCCCGGCGATCGCCGCGCCGTCGCGCCCCGACAGGTCGAACAGCAGCCGCTCGAAATTGCTGCTGACCTGGATGTCCATGCTCGGCGTCGCGGTCGGGGTGACGGTGCCCGCGCTGTAATCGCCGCTGGTCAGCGCCCGGTGGAGAATGTCGTTGACGTTGGTCGCGACGACCAGCCGCGCGATCGGCAGTCCCATCTGCGCCGCGACATAGCCCGCGAAGACGTCGCCGAAATTGCCGGTCGGCACGCTGAACGCAACCGGCCGCTCGGGCGCGCCGAGCCGCACGGCGGCATAGAAATAATAGACGACCTGCGCCATCAGCCGCGCCCAGTTGATGCTGTTCACCGCCGACAGCGTCAGCTGGCTCCGCGCCTCGGCATCACCGAACAGCCGCTTTACCATCGCCTGCGCATCGTCGAAGCTGCCGTCGATCGCGATATTGTGGACGTTGGGCGCGAGCACGGTGGTCATCTGCCGCCGCTGCACATCGCTGACCCGGCCTTCGGGGTGAAGCATGAAGATGCGGATATGATCGCGCCCCGCGACCGCCTCGATCGCCGCCGATCCGGTGTCGCCCGAGGTGGCGCCGACGATCGTCAGTTCGGTCTCGCCGCCGCGCAGGAAGGTTTCGAAAAGCTGCCCGAGCAGTTGCAGCGCCACGTCCTTGAACGCCAGCGTCGGGCCGTGGAAGAGTTCGAGCAGCCAGTGGCGATGGTCGAGCTGGACGAGCGGCGTCACCGCATCGTGCCCGAAGCGGCCATAGGCGGCCTTGCACAGCCCGCGCAGTTCGTCCTCGCTCAGCACGCCGGCGACGAAGGGCGCCATCACCCGCACCGCCGTCTCGACATAATCGAGCCCGGCGAGCGCACGAATCTCGTCGGCCGTCATTTGCGGCCAGCGCGCGGGCACATAGAGGCCGCCGTCGTCGGCGAGGCCGGCAAGCGTGGCGGTATGAAAGTCGAGGGTCGGCGCGGAGCCGCGGGTGCTGATATAATCCATCTCGGCCATGCGCCCTAACGGCGCGCCGTCATCGCTGCAAGCGGCGGCGTAGCGCGAGGACGTAAATCGCCACCGCCATCGCGGCGAACAGGAACCATTGCACGGCATAGGCAAGGTGGTTGTTCGGCACGTCGGCGCCCGACGGCACCGCGCTCGCGCGCAGGCCCGGCGCGGGCTGGTCGGCGACGAGCATCGCCCGCGCCGGCACCGCCCTGCCCGTCAAATGCTCGATCAGCCCCGGCTGGTCGGGACCGGGGACGATCGTGCCGGCCACGACGCCGCCCTTCCACGCAGGCGGCGTGAAATCGTCGGCGATGCCGACGTCGACGAGAACGCCGGGCCCCTCGGCGCCGGTCCGGCAGTCGGCGATCATGCGGATGCCGGTCCGGCCGCGGCGGTCGGTGCCGCTGCGCGGGTCCCAGCGGACGGGTTCGAGGCAGACCACGCTGCTCTTGCGGAACAGCAGCGCGTCGGGAACGGGCGGAAGCTCGGGATAGGCGACGCTCGACGCCATCGCCCCGTTGCGCTCGTAGAGCGCGATCAGCGCCTCCTTCTCCCCCTTGCGCTGGAGCTGCCAGACGCCGAGCGCGATCATCACCGCCACCGCCGCCGCGACCAGCAGCGTCGGGATCAGCGGCCAGCGCCGCGCCGGAGTCGCGGGGTCAGTCATCACCGTCCTCGGCGCGGCGCCCTTCGGCCGCCTGGCGCTGGTGCTCGCTGGCGAGCAGCGCCGCCTTGCCGACGCGCAGGCCATAGAGGACCGCGGCGGCGGTCAGCGGCACCCACAGGACGATATGCACCCACAGCGGCGGCTCGAAGGCGAAATCGAGGCTGAGCGCCGCGGCGATCAGCAGCGCGCCGATGATCAGCGTCAGGAAAGCCGCCGGCCCGTCGCCGACGTTGTAGCGGCCGTAATCGAGCCCGCAGGCGCGGCATCGCGGCCGGAAGCGCGCCGGCCCCTCGAACAGTCCCGACGCCCCGCATTCGGGGCAGAGACCGAAAAGGGCAGCGCGCCAGAGCGGCGGCTGCCCTTGCTGTTTCGGAGCTTCGCCGGGCAAATCAGTGCGCAGCGACCGGAGCGCCCCAGCCGCCCCAGACATAGACGATGATGAACAGGAACAGCCACACGACGTCGACGAAGTGCCAGTACCAGGCCGCCGCCTCGAAACCGAAATGCTGCTGCGGGGTGAAATCGCCCTTGTAGGTGCGGACGAGGCAGACGATCAGGAAAATCGTCCCGACGAGCACGTGGAAACCGTGGAAGCCGGTCGCCATGTAGAAGGCCGAGCTGTAGTTGATCTCGCCGAAGGCAAAGGGCGCCGCCGAATATTCATAGGCCTGGATCGTCGAGAAGATCGCGCCGAGGATGATCGTCAGCCACAGCCCCTTCTTCAGCCCCTCGCGATCGCCGTGGATCAGCGAATGGTGCGCCCAGGTGATCGTCGTGCCCGAGCAGAGCAGGATCAGCGTGTTGAGCAGCGGCAGCGAGAAGGCGTCGATGACGTGGATGCCCTTCGGCGGCCACTGGGTGATCGCCGCCGCGCCGTCCTGGCCGAACAGCGAGCTGACCGCACCGTCCACGATCTCGACCGGCACCGGGAAGAGCGCGAAATCGAACCATGCCCAGAACCAGCCGACGAAAAACATGACTTCGGACGCGATGAACAGGATCATGCCGTAGCGCAGGTGAAGCTGGACGACGGGGGTATGATGCCCCTCGTGCGCTTCCTCGATCACCTTGCTCCACCAGCTGAAGAAGGTGACGATGATGCCGAGAATGCCGAGCCAGAACACCCACTTGCCGGACCCGCCGAAATAATCGGTGTGCATCCACATCACGGCGCCGAAGAACATGACGAGCGCTGCCAGCGAGCCGATCATCGGCCAGACGCTGGGATTGACGAGATGATAATCGTGATGTTTGGCACCAGCCATGTCGCAGTTCCCGTTTATTGCCCCAGCATCGCGATTCCCCATCGCACCGCCGGTCTGGTTATTAGACTCTCGATCGCGGCCTTAGCTCGCCTTTTTGCCCTCGTCCACAGGGTAGAAGGTATAGCTCAGCGTGATTTCCTGAATGTCGCGCGCGTCGACATCGTCCTTGATCTTCGGATCGACGAAGAACAGCACCGGCATGCGAATCCGCTCGCCCGGCTGCAGCACCTGCTCGGTGAAGCAGAAGCACTGGATCTTCGTGAAATACTTGCCCGCCTGGTCGGGCGTGACGTTGAAGGTCGCGGTGCCGGTGATCGGATGCGGCGAATTATTCTCGGCAATGAAGATCGCCATGTCGCGCGCGCCGATGCTCACCGTGTCGCGCGGCCGTTCGGGATGGAATTTCCACGGCAGCTTCGGCGAGACGTTGGCGTCGAAGCGCACCGAGATGGTGTCGCTGAGCACCTGCGGCTCCTCGGCAGCGGCGGCGGGGTCATAACGCTGCGTCGTGCCGTTGAAGCCCGTGACGCGGCAGAAGAGATTGTAGAGCGGCACCGCGGCGAAGCCGAGCCCGATCATCATGACCGCGACCAGTCCCGCGAGCATCGCGGTCCGCAGATTCTTGCTGTCCGTCATCCCATTCGCGCCATCGTGATGAAGAAGAAAAGCAGCGCCAGTCCGCCCAGGATCCAGCCGGTCAGATTGGCCCGGCTGCGCTGGCGGCGGCGATATTCGGCCTCGTCGAAAGGCTCTTGCGTCGGTTCGTCTGTCATAGCGGCCACATATGGTCGACGACGATCGCGCCGAACAGGATGAAAAGATAGGCGACGGAAAAGGCGAAGAGCCGCTTTTCGGGCTGCATGCGGTCGTTCTCGGCCGAACGGCGCAATCCGACCTGCGCCGACAGCAGCACGAACAGCGCCGACAGGATCGCCGCGGTCCAGCCATAGAGCGCGCCGGCATAGCCGAGCGGCCACGGCGCGACCGCCGCGACGGCCATGATGATCGCATAGAACAGGATCTGCCGCCGCGTCGACGTCTCGCCCGCGACCACCGGCATCATCGGAATGCCCGCCGCGGCATAGTCCGATCGCACGAACAGCGCGAGCGCCCAGAAATGCGGCGGCGTCCACAGGAAGATGAGCAGGAAGAGCAGCACCGGCAGCGGCGCGACATGGCCCGTCGCGGCGACCCAGCCGATCAGCGGCGGAAAAGCGCCCGCCGCCCCGCCGATCACGATATTCTGCGGCGTCCGCGGCTTGAGCCACATCGTATAGACGATGACGTAGAAGAGGATCGACACGGTGAGCAGCGCCGCCGCCTGCCAGTTGGCGGCGAACAGCATCAGGAACACCGAAAAGGCGGCAAGCCCGACGCCGAACTGCAGCGCCGTCTGCGGATCGAGCCGGCCCGCGGGCAGCGGGCGTCCGGCGGTGCGCTTCATCTTCGCGTCGAGTGCCGCCTCATACCATTGATTGAGTGCCCCCGACGCCCCCGCCCCCAGCGCGATCGCGAGGATCGACGCGAAGGCGAGCACCGGATGGACATGCCCCGGCGCCGCGAGCAGCCCGCACGCCGCCGTGAAGACGACGAGCGACATGACGCGCGGCTTGGTCAGCGCGAACAGGTCGCGCCAGTCGGCGGGAAGCGCCGTGCCGGCATGGGTCAGGCTGTGCGTCATATCGGACATGCTAACCTTTTCGGTCCGTCATTGCGACCCCGGCGAAAACCGAGGGTCGGCGATCCAGAGTAGCGAAAACTCGCTCTGGACTGCTCCACCCGGATCGGGTCCGGGGCTGCGATGACGACTTCGATACGCTCACACATTCCAAAAACCGGCCTTGAAAGAGACGCCCCCTGCCAAGTGTCGGCAGGGGGCAGAACCCGATCAGGCGATACGCGGCAGTTCGTTGAACTGGTGGAAGGGCGGCGGGCTCGACAGCGTCCATTCGAGCGTCGTCGCGCCTTCGCCCCACGGATTGGCGGCGGCCTTCTTGCCCGCGACATAGGCATAGACGATGTTCGCGAAGAAGAAGAGCATCCCGACGGCCATGATCGCATAGCCGATCGACGAGATGTGGTGCCAATAGGTGAAGGCTTCCGCATAGTCGGGATAGCGGCGCGGCATGCCCTGCTGCCCCAGGAAGTGCTGCGGGAAGAACAGGACGTTCACGCCGATGAAGAAGATCCAGAAATGGAGCTGCCCCAGCACTTCGCTGTACATCCGGCCCGACATCTTCGGGAACCAGTAGTAGAAGCCCGCGAAGAGCGAGAAGACCGCGCCCAGCGACAGCACATAGTGGAAGTGCGCGACGACATAATAGGTGTCGTGCAGGTTGGTGTCGACACCGCCGTTGGCGAGGACGACGCCGGTCACGCCGCCGACGGTGAACATGAAGATGAAGCCCAGCGCCCAGAGCATCGGCGTCTTGAAGCTCAGCGAGCCGCCCCACATGGTGGCGATCCAGCTGAAGATCTTG
Source organism: Sphingopyxis granuli NBRC 100800 (assembly GCF_001591045.1). Lineage (GTDB taxonomy): Bacteria > Pseudomonadota > Alphaproteobacteria > Sphingomonadales > Sphingomonadaceae > Sphingopyxis > Sphingopyxis granuli. Next base: position 16,813 of record NZ_BCUA01000036.1, read on the forward strand.
ATGCCGGTCGGGACCGCGATGACCATCGTCGCCGCGGTGAAATACATCTTCAGGTTGACGCTCATGCCGACGGTGAACATGTGGTGCGCCCACACGATGAAGCCGACGACGCCGATCGCGACCATGGCATAGGCCATGCCGAGATAGCCGAACACCGGCTTGCGGCTGAAGGTCGAGATGACCTGGCTGATGATGCCGAAGCCCGGCAGCACCATGATGTAGACCTCCGGGTGGCCGAAGAACCAGAACAGGTGCTGGTAGAGCACCGGATCGCCGCCGCCCGTCGCGTCATAGAAGGTGGTGCCGAAATTGCGGTCGGTCAGCAGCATGGTGATCGCCGCGGCGAGGACCGGCAGCGACAGCAGCAGCAGGAAGGCGGTGACGAGCACCGACCAGACGAACAGCGGCATCTTGTGGAGCGTCATGCCCGGTGCGCGCATGTTGAAGATGGTGGTGATGAAGTTGATCGCGCCGAGGATCGACGCCGCACCCGCGAGGTGGACCGAGAAGATCACCATGTCGACCGCCGGGCCGACCGATCCGCTGGTCGACAGCGGCGCATAGAGCGTCCAGCCCGTGCCTGCGCCGAGCCCGCTGCCGCCGGGGACGAACATCGACCCGACGAGCAGGACGAACGCCACCGTGGTCAGCCAGTAGCTGACGTTGTTCATGCGCGGGAAGGCCATGTCGGGCGCGCCGATCATCAGCGGCACGAACCAGTTGCCGAATCCGCCGATAATCGCCGGCATCACCATGAAGAAGATCATGATCAGCCCGTGCGCGGTGATCAGCACGTTCCAGAAATGCTTCGCCTGCGTATCACCCGCGGCCGGATCGAAGAACTGCGCCCAGCCGTGGAGATACTGGATGCCCGGCTCCGCAAGCTCGAGGCGCATCATCCCCGACATCACGCCGCCGATGATGCCCGCGAAGATCGCGAAGATCAGGTAGAGCGTCCCGATGTCCTTGTGGTTCGTCGAGAGGAACCAGCGGGTGAAGAAACCAGGCACATGATCATGCTCGTCATGCGCATGATCGTGGCCGTGGACGGGTGCAGTCGCTGCGATATCGGTCATCTGTCGGACCCCTTGTCTTAATTCTTGGCTGCCGGAACGGCGGCGGGCACCGCCGCCGGCGCGGCTTCGGTGGTGGCGGGGACCGGACCGGTCGGCGCCGGCGCGGCCGCGGCGGGCGCCGCGGCTTCAGCGCCGTCGGGGTTGCCACCGCGCGAGCGGACCCACGCCTTCCACTTGTCCATCGGCAGCGCTTCGACCGCGATCGGCATATAGCCGTGATCGACACCGCACAGTTCCGAGCACTGGCCGTAATAGACGCCCGGCTTGGTCACGGTGAAGGTCGTTTCGTTGGCGCGGCCCGGCACCGCGTCCATCTTGATCCAGAAGGACGGCACCGCGAAGCTGTGGATCACGTCAGCGCCGGTGATGATCAGCTTCACCTGCTGCCCGACGGGAACGACCATGCGGTTGTCGACCGCCAGATGATAGGGTTCGCCCGCGGCCGTCGCCTGCTCGGGCGTCAGCATCTTCGACACATATTCGCCGATGCCCTGGTCGGGATAGGCATAGCCCCAATACCATTGATAGCCGGTGACCTTGACCGTCAGCGCATCCTTCTTCGGCGGTTCGTACTGCGCCGCGAGCAGGCGGATCGACGGCACCGCGATCACCGCGAGGATCAGCACGGGAACCGCGGTCCAGATCACCTCGATGATCGTGTTGTGCGAGGTCTTCGACGGTTCGGGATTGGCGCTGGCGCGATAGCGGACGACCACCCAGAGCAGCAGGCCGAGCACCAGCAGCGAAATGGCGGTGATGACCGGAAGCAGGATATGGTGGCTGAGGCCATAGGCCTTCTGGCCGAGCACGCTGGCCTGCGGCTGGAAGTTCAGCCCGCCGTCGACCGGCTGCCCGACGCCCGGAACGGGCTTCATCGGCACATAGGTCGCGTCGCCGGCCGGCACCGCGGCCGCGTCCGTCGCGGGCGCCGCCGCGTCGGTCACGGCGGGAGCCGGAGTCGCGACCGGCGTCGCCGCCGGCGCCTCGACCGGTGCGGCGGCGGGAGCCTGCGCCTGCACCACGCCCATGGTGCCGAACGATAAAGCCGCTGCAATTACAAGGGTTTTCAAACTCTTCATAAGAATGGTGCCGCCCGTTGCCTATATTGTTCCCGATATCCAGCCTCGTTCCATCCGACCGCGGATCGCGGATCGCCGATGCCAACGAACGGGCTGAATCTCGCGGGCGCTATAGACCCGCTTGCCGCTTGCCTCAAGCATCTCTAACACTATTTTGCGGCTCGCAAATCTTGGCGACCCCAACCCGCTTCGAAAAAAGCGGGACAACAGGAAGAAAAGACCGTTCTCCCATGACAGACGACGAAATACTGGCCGAGTTCCGCGCTGCCGACGCGCTGTTGCAGGGGCATTTCCTCCTCTCCTCCGGCCGCCACAGCGAATATTATCTGCAATGCGCCCGCGTCCTGATGAATAGCGAGCGCGCCGGGCGGCTTGCCTCCGCGCTCGCGGCCAAGCTGCCGCGCGAGCTGCGCCAGGCAACCGACCTCGTCGTGTCGCCGGCGATGGGCGGCGTCATCATCGGCCACGAGATGGGCCGCGCGCTGGGCAAGCCCGCGATCTTCGTCGAGCGTCCGACCGGCACCTTCGAACTGCGCCGCGGCTTCGCCATCGCCCCCGGCACGAAGGTGCTCATGGTCGAGGATGTCGTGACCACCGGCCTGTCGTCGCGCGAGGCGATGGAGGCGGTGCGCGCGGCGGGCGGCGAGGTGCTGGCCGAAGCGGCGCTGGTCGACCGCTCGGCGGGAAGCAACATCGACCTCGGCGTTCCCTTCTATCCGCTCGTCGCGATCAATTTCCCGACCTATGCCGCCGACGACCTGCCGCCCGAACTGGCGGAAACGCCGGCGATCAAGCCGGGGAGCCGCGCGAATTGAGCGTGTCCCGGTCCGGCCGCCTGCGTCTCGGCGTCAACATCGACCATGTCGCAACGATCCGCAACGCACGCGGCGGCGACCATCCCGATCCGGTGCGCGCGGCGCAGATCGTCGCGGCGGTCGGCGGCGACGGCATCACCGCGCATCTGCGCGAGGACCGGCGCCACATCCGCGACGACGACCTCGCACGCATCCAGACCGCGACCGACCTGCCGCTCAATCTCGAAATGGCCGCGACCGAGGAGATGCTCGCCATCGCGCTGCGCCACGCGCCGCACGCCGCCTGCATCGTTCCCGAAAAGCGCGAGGAGCGCACGACCGAGGGCGGGCTAGACGCGGCGGGGCAGCATAATCATCTCGCGCCGATCGTCGCGCGGCTGGGCGACGCGGGGATTCGCGTCAGCCTGTTCATCGAACCCGACGCGCGCCAGATCGAAGCGGCGATGCGGCTCAGGGCGCCGGTGGTCGAATTCCACACCGGCCGCTATGCCCATGCCGAGGGCGAGGCGCGCGCCATCGAGCTTCGCCGCCTCGCCGACGCCGCGGCGCTCGCGTGGAAGAACGGCATCGAACCGCACGCGGGCCACGGCCTGACCTATGACAATGTCGTCCCCGTCGCCGCGATCCCGCAGATCGCCGAACTCAACATCGGGCACTATCTGATCGGCGAGGCGATCTTCACCGGGCTCGAAAGCGCGGTGCGCCGGATGCGCGAACTGATGGACGAGGCACGGGGATAGGATGATGACCACCGTCATTGCCGCGCCGCCTTCGGCTCCTCGTAATGACGGCCCGCCGGGGTCGTCATGATCATCGGCCTCGGCTCCGACCTGTGCAGCATAGAACGCATCCAGGCGTCGCTCGACCGCTTCGGCGAGCGCTTCGAAAGGCGCGTCTTCACCGACATCGAGCGCGCCAAGGCGGCGCGCCGTCCCTTCACCCGCGCCGGCACCTATGCCAAGCGCTTCGCGGCCAAGGAGGCTTTCTCGAAAGCCGTCGGCACCGGCTTCAAGCGCGGCGTGTTCATGAAGGACATCGGCGTCGTCAACGCGGCGTCGGGCGCGCCGACGCTGGCGCTCACCGGCGGCGCTGCGGCGCGGCTCGCCGAAATGGTGCCGCCGGGGCATGACGTGCATATCCACCTGACGCTGACCGACGACCATCCCTGGGCGCAGGCCTTCGTCATCATCGAGGCGATCAAGGACCGAGCATGACGAAAGCGCATAGCAAGGACGAAGGAAGCTGGGGCAAGCTGGTCCGCGACATCGCGGTGATCCTGCTGCTCGTGCTCGGCATCCACAGCTGCGTCGCCAAGCCTTTCTATATCCCGTCCGATTCGATGATGCCGGTGCTGCGCAATGGCGACCGCCTGATCGTCAGCAAATATCCCTATGGCTGGTCCTACGCCTCGGCCAGCTTCCACCTCGCCCCCCGGACAGAGGGCCGCTGGTTCGCGGCCCTGCCCGCGCGCGGCGACATCGTCGTCCTCGAGCATCCCGAGACGCGGATCGACTATATCAAGCGGGTCATCGGCCTGCCCGGCGACACGATCGAACTGCGCGGCGGTGCGCTGATCATCAACGGCAAGCCGGTGAAGCGCGAAATCCAGCCGATGCTGTCGATCGCGGTCGACCCCAACCTGCCCGGCCCCGACAGCGGCCTCGGCCGTTTCGCGGCGCGCGATGCGGCGGGCCGGCCGGTGCTCGAACTGCCGATCGTGCGCGAAACGCTGCCCGGCGGCGCCACCTTCGACACGATCGACATGGGCCCCGGCTATGTCACCGACGATTTCGGGCCGATCAAGGTGCCGGCCGACCATCTGTTCCTGATGGGCGACAATCGCGACGGCAGCGCCGACAGCCGCGTGCCGAGCAGCATGAAGGGCCTCGGCGGCCCGGTGCCGTTCGAAACGATCGCCGGCCGCGCCGAGATCATCAGCTTTTCGACCGACGGCACCGCGAAATGGTATAATCCGCTGAGCTGGTTCACCGCGCTTCGATCGGGGCGCGCCGGAACCAACCTGCGGCCCGAGCGTGACGGCAGCGCAAACAGGGAGTGACGGGCATGGCGGACAGCAAGACTCGGGGCGAAGCCCCCGGCCCCACCGATATCCGCAACCAGCTTGTCCGCACCGAAATGCTCAAGGCCAGCGTCTGGCTCGGTCTCGCCCTGCTGATCGGCGCCTGCATCATCCTGATCCAGCCGATCCTGCTGATCTTCGCGGGGATCGTGATGGCATCGATGCTAGACGGCGGCGCGCGCCTGCTCGGCCGCGTGCTGCCGATCGCGCGCGGCTGGCGACTGCTGATCGTCTGCCTCGGCATCGTCGCCTTCATGGCGTGGGCGATCCTGTTCGCAGGCTCGCAGATCGCCGACCAGGCCGCCGCGTTGCAGCAGGTGGTGATGGCGCAGATCGACCGCGTCGCTGCCTGGGCGAGCGAGCACGGCATGGGCAATCTGGAGATCGACACCAAGACGGTCACCGACAATCTGGCCGGAACCGTCGGGCGCGTCACCGCGGCGCTAGGCACCGTCTTCGGCGCGCTCACCAGCCTGGTGATGATCATGGTGCTCGGCATCTTCCTCGCGATCGAGCCGCGGCTCTACGAACGCGGTGTGGCGTGGATGCTGCCGATGAAGGCGCGCGAGGATTTCTACATCACCACCGCACGCATGGGTTTCACCCTGCGCCGGCTGATGGCGGGGCGGCTGCTCGGCATGGTGGTCGAAGGGATCGGGACATGGCTCGCCTGCCTGGCGGTCGGCATTCCGATGGCGGTCCTGATGGGTCTGCTGACCGGCTTGCTCGCCTTCATTCCCAACATCGGCGCGATTGTCTCGGGCGTGCTGCTCGTCCTCGTCGGCTTTTCGGCGGGCGTCGATACCGGGCTGTGGGCGATCGCCATCTATTTTTTCGTCCAGACGGTCGACGGCTATCTGATCGTCCCGATGGTCGCGAAACAGACGGTCGACCTCGCGCCCGCGCTGGTGCTGGCGGCGCAGATCCTGCTCGGCACACTGCTCGGCATCCTCGGCCTGTTCCTCGCCGACCCGATCGTCGCGATGATCAAGGTCGCGCTCGAACGCGAGGCGGAGCGCAATGCAGGCTCGCAGGCCGGTAACAAGAAGGCGGCGACGGGCTCCTGAAGCGCGAGTCTATGGGAATGAATAGCCATCGCTCCCGCGGACGCGGGGCGCGAAACGTCACACGACGCCGACGCACTTTCGTTACCGGGGACAGCGTGGCCAAATCCGCAATCGCTGAAATGGCCTTGGGGATGGATTCCACACACTTCCATCTTGTCATCCCCGCGAAAGCGGGGATCCAGAGCGGACGTCGGCTTACCTTTCCCTGGGTTCCCGCTTTCGCGGGAACGACGAAGTAAGAAACGAGAATGGTGAAATCCGGTCGGCATCAGACGACCGAATCGATCCACGCCGCCCGGAGCCGGATTGTCCGGACAAGTCACGCCGTGACCCCGCGCAGGCGCACGCACGGCTATTCTCTCAAAAGGCTTTCCCACATTATCGCCGCGTACCAGCCTCCGCGAGTGGGTCATTCGCTTTGCGGACATATGCGGCCCCCTCACGGAGAAGGCCTTTCGGCATGTACGCGCCGGGTGCGTTTCGCCCGCCGGGGAACGAAACAAGGGGAGTGCGTAGCGTGACTTTTGTATACTTTGGAATAATATTACGCGCTCGCTAAGCCCGTCCCGGCAGCACGCATTCGCTGCCCAGAACGGGCCCGGCCGCGCCTTACTGTTGCAGCGCGGGGGCCGGGGCGCCGGGGGCACCGGGAGCGCCGCCCTGCTGCATCATCTGTTGCTGCTGCATCATCTGCTGCATCGCGCGCACTTCGGCCTCGGTGCGGAAGTCGATCAGTTCAACGTCGAAATGCAGCGTGCTGTTCGCGGGAATCGGCCCGACGGCGCGGTCGCCGTACCCGAGCGCGGGCGGGATGCTGATCTTGTACTTGCCGCCCTTCTGCATGCGGGTCAGCGCCTCGGAAAAGCCGGGGACGACCTGCGCCACCTGCATCGGCGCCTGCTCGTTCGAATCGAAGACGGTTCCGTCGTCGAGCTTGCCCTCATATTTGACGAGCACGACATCGCTGATCGTCGGGCTGGGGCCGGTGCCCGCCTTCACCACCTCGAAGCCGATGCGCGGCGTCGTGGAGAAGGCGAAGGCCGTGCCGACCGCGAGCAGCACCGCCAGCCCGATCCACAACAGCCAGAGCCCGCCCTTGCTCACCGGGCGCAATGGAACCGCAGTCACGCTCATCGTTTCGTCCTTCCCCTGCCCCGGTGTCGGGGCGAAAATATCGCGTCGCCTATAGGCGGAGCGACGCGGGAGGGTCCAGAGGCAATATGCGTCGCTTATGCGCCGGCCATGCTGACAAGTTGGCGTATAGCCCTTGGACAAGCGAGGGATTGCACCCCGGCGAAAGCCGGGGTCCAGATGGCGTCGTGCAACCTCGCGTGGACCCCGGCTTTCGCCGGGGAACGGCTATGTATTGGAAAGGAATGATCACCGGACAAGTTCAGGAGGCAACACAGGCTCGTGCGCCCATCGCATGTCGCGCCCAACGAAAAAGGGCGCCGCGTTGCCGCAGCGCCCTTTTCTCGAATCAGGATCCCGGACGGGAAACGGACTTACTTGATGCCGTCGCGTTCCATCCGCTTGCGCTCCATCTTGCGGGCGCGGCGGACGGCGGCGGCGCGTTCGCGCGCGCGCTTCTCGCTGGGCTTTTCGTAGTGACGGCGCAGCTTCATCTCGCGATACACACCCTCCCGCTGCAGCTTCTTCTTGAGCGCGCGAAGGGCCTGGTCGACATTATTGTCGCGAACGATGATCTGCATACGCCGTGTCGTCTCCTGTTCGTCCAAACGGTTCTGGCGCCGGATAGAATGCCGGTATGCCGTGACCGCCGATATTCGGGCAATAAAAAGAGCGCCGCGACACCGCGACGTTCGGATGCAGCGCCCCTAAAGAGATTCGCGCCGAAATGCAAGCCCCGACGCGGCGGCCCGACCGCCGCTCGCGCGCAGCCGGGATTGTGCCCCGCCCCGCCCCTGTGGCATAGGTAGCAGGACGAAACCCAAAGCAGGAAGAGGATCAAGGCCATGGCGACCCAGCTCAAGCGCAACAGCAAGTACAGCGAAGCCGAGTGGACGGCGCGGCAGGAACTCGCCGCCTGCTACCGCATCTTCGCGATGATGGGCTGGGACGAGATGATCTTCAACCACATCACGGTGAAACTGCCCGACGAGGACGGCAGCTATCTGATCAACCCCTATGGCATGCATTTCAGCGAGGTCACCGCGTCGAGCCTGATCAAGATCGACATCGACGGCAACAAGGTCGACGCCGACAATCCGTGGCACGTCAACAAGGCGGGTTTCGTCCAGCACAGCCTGTTCCACCGCGCGCTGCCCGACGCGCATGCGATCATCCACACCCACACCACCGCGACGATGGCGGTCTGCTCGCTCGAAGGCGGACTGCAGCCGACCAATTTCTATGCCTGCAACTATATGGGCCAGATCGCCTATCACGACTTCGAGGGTATCACGGTGCGCGAGGAGGAAGGCGCGCGCCTGCTCGAACATCTGGGCGACAAGCGCATCCTGATGCTGAAGAATCACGGCCCCGTCGTGATGGGCCGCAGCCTGCCCGAGGCGTTCATCAAATATTGGGCGCTCCAGCGCGCGTGCGAAATCCAGCTTGCGACGATGAGCATGGGCAAGCCGGTGCTGATCGGCGACGATGTCGTGAAGGTCCACCAGCGCGACCTTTACCAGGCGCAGATTCCGGGCGGCGCCGGCAAGGCCGAATTCGACGCGATGGTGCGCAAGGTCGACAAGATCGACACGAGCTGGCGTGACTAATCCGCACCTTTCGCTATTGCGGATCGCATGACGAAATTTTCGGTCAACGACCGTCCGGTCGAATATCGCATGGACCCCGAAACGCCCCTGCTGTGGGCGCTGCGCGATGCGTCGAACCTGACCGGGACCAAATATGGCTGCGGCACCGGTGATTGCGGCGCCTGCACCGTCGACATCGACGGCGAGGCGATCCGCAGCTGCCTGGTCACCATCGCCGAATGCGAAGGGCGCTTCGTCACCACCATCGAAGGTCTGTCGCGCGATCGCAGCCACCCGGTCCAGCAGGCCTGGGTCGCCGAGCAGGTGCCGCAATGCGGCTTTTGCCAGTCGGGGATGATCATGACCGCCGCGGCGCTGCTCCGCAAGAACAGCAACCCCGGCGATGCGGAGATCGACGCGGCAATGACCAACATCTGCCGCTGCGGCACCTATCCGCGCATCCGCGCCGCGATCCGCCTCGCCGGGCGGGTGCTGCGCGGCGAGGAACGGATCGCCGCGGCGCCGCCCCCCGGCATTCGGCCGGAGGACGCCGCGCGCGCCGTTCCCGCGCTGCGCCCCCCGCCGGGACGCTGACGCGCAAGCTGAACCGCAGGCAACATCACGGTTCAGCGGTGACTCATCTTGTCCGCGGTAACTTTCGATTCATCTTCCCGGCTGGCCCCTCCAGCATGCGGGACATGAGTTGGAGAATGGCGAGATGAAGAATTGGATCGGAGGGTTGCTGATCGCCGCGACGATGCTGACCCCCATCGCCCCCGCCGCCGCGCAGGCGCGCGACGGCCATCAGTGGAGCCAGCGCGGTAGCGGCGGCGATCGCGGCGCGCGTAGTGCCGGCCCCCGCGGCGAAGCGCGCGGCCAGCGTCAGCAGGCCCCGCGCCCGCAGATGCGCCAGCAGCAGCCGGTTCAGCCGCGCGCCGAGCGTAGCCAGCGCTGGAACGGGCAACAGCAACGTCCGCAGCAGCAGCAACGCCAGCAATGGCAGCGCCCGCAGCAGCGCACCGAAGCACCGCGGAGCGACACGCAGCGTCAGCGCGGCACCACCTATGACCGGAGCCGTGACAACCGCACCGATCGTCAGTGGGACCGCAACCGCAACGGGCAGGTCGACCGTCGCTCGGACCGCAATCGCAGCGGCACTGTCGACCGCCGTTGGGACCGCCGCAACGACAATCGCATCGACCGGCGGAACGACCGCAATCGCGTTGCCGACCGCCGCTACCGCGACAACCGGTCCGGCAACAACTGGAACCGCAGCTGGCGCGACGACCGCCGCTACGACTGGCGCAGCTATCGCGATCGCAACCGCAGCTATTACCGGATGCCGCGCTATTACAATCCGTATCGCGGACGCAGCTACACCCGGTTCAGCATCGGTTTCACGCTCGGATCGCTGTTCTACGGCCAGCGCTACTGGATCAACGATCCCGGCTATTATCGCCTGCCGCCCGCCTACGGCCCCTACCGCTGGGTGCGCTATTATGACGACGCGCTGCTCGTCGATACCTATTCGGGCGAGGTGGTCGACGTCATCTACGATTTCTTCTGGTAATATTCCTTTCGGTTACCGGAAGCTCCCTGAAGGGCCGGCTCTTGCGCCGGCCCTTCTTTTATGCGCATTCCCCATTATCGCGCCGCGTCGTCACGGCCGGAAAGACAGGGGAAACACTATGCGCAAACTGGGCCTGGTCGCCGCAGCGACATGCGCGCTGATGAGCAGCGCCGCCATCGCCAAGACCACCGTCATCTATGCCGGCCATGTCATCACCGACGTCGCCCAGCCGGCACAGGGACCGTCGACCGTCATCGTCACCGACGACCGCATCACCTCGATCGCGCCCGGCCGCGTCGACGCGCCCGCGGGCGCCGAGATCGTCGACCTCGGCGACAAGACCTTGCTTCCCGGCCTGATCGACCTACACGTCCACCTGACCGGCGATCCCGGCGGCGATTATCGCTCGGAAGCCGTCGAACCCGACGAATGGGGCATCGTGGTCGGCGAAAAGAATGCGCGGATCACGCTGCGCGCCGGCTTCACCACCGTCCGCGAGGCGGGATCGGCGCAATATACCGCCTTCGCGCTGCGCCGCGGCACCGCCGAAGGCCTGATCGAGGGGCCGCGCATCGTCGCCGCCGGTCCGGCGCTCGCGATCATCGGCGGACATGGCGACGTCACCGGCTTCCGCGAGGATATCCACGCGGTGCTCGACCAGGGCTACACCTGCACCGGCGCGGTCGAGTGCGCCGAAAAGGTCCGCAAGGCTTCGCGGGCGGGCGCCGACGTCATCAAGATCACCGCGACGGGCGGCGTGCTGTCGCAGCAGGGCCGCGGGCTCGGCGCGCATTTCTCGAATGCCGAGATGGAGAGCATCGCCGAAACGGCGCATTCGCTGGGACTGAAGGTAATGGCGCATGCGCACGGCGCGCGCGGCATCGAATCGGCCGCCGCCGCCGGGATCGACAGCATCGAGCACGGCACCTTCGCCGACGAGGCGGCGCTGAAGGTCATGAAGGCGAAGGGCACCTATATGGTCCCGACGCTGATGGCGTTCGAGGGTATCCGCGAGCGGCTCGGCAAGGGCATCTATACGCCGACGGTCGAAGCGAAGGTGCGGATGACGCTGAACGACGTCGGCAAGGCAATGGCGCGCGCGAAAGCGCTGGGCGTTCCGATCGCCTTCGGCACCGACGCCGGCGTTTTCGAGCATGGCCGCAATGCCCACGAGTTCGCGCTGCTCGTCGAGCATGGCCTGACGCCGCGTGAGGCGCTGGCAAGCGCGACCACCGTCGCCGCGCGCCTGTTGTCGATGGAGAATGAGATCGGCCGCCTCGCCCCCGGCATGTCGGCCGACATGATCGCCGTGTCGGGCGATCCGCTGAGCGACGTGACGACGCTCGAAAAGGTCGATTGGGTGATGACGCGCGGGCGGATCGCCGGCTGACCGGCGGTCAGGCCGCGCGCTCGATCCGTCCCGATCCGTCACTCGCCGGGCGCGGCTGACCGATCAACCGCGCGGTCTCGACCGCTTCGGCGAAGCGGACGCCGACGCGATTCGCATCCGACCAGCGCGCTTCGGCCTCGATCGTCAGGTCGGGGCCGAATTCGAGGGTCAGCGGCGTTCCTTCGGGTACGTTCCACAGTCCCTCGACCAGCGCGCCGCGTGACGAGACATTGCGGACGATGGCGTCGTAATCATGGCCGCCGCTGTGGACGCGAATGGTGCGGAAGGTCCGCAGCCGCGTCTCCCGCACGCTCTTGAACCCCTGCGCGACGACCTGTCCGCCTCCGGCATCGAGAAGTGCGAGCACCTCGTCGACATCCATCGGCTTGCCATAGATATAGCCTTGGACATGGCTGCATCCGAGGCCGCGGATCAGCGCAAGGTCATCGTGCGTCTCGACGCCCTCTGCGGTCGTTTCCATGCCCAGCGCATCGGCAAGGCTGACGATCGACGCGATGATCGCCGCATTCATGCTGCTCTTGTCGGCGGCGCCGAGCACGAAGCTCTGGTCGATCTTGATCTTGTCGAACGGCGCTTTCTTCAGATAACCGAGCGCCGAATAGCCGGTGCCGAAATCATCAAGCGCAAGGCGCACGCCGGTGCGCTTGAGCCGCTGGAACATCTCCAGATTCTCGGGGCTTTCGTCGAGGAATATCCCCTCGGTGATTTCCAGTTCGAGCTGTTCGGGGCGAATGCCAGATGCCGACAGCGCGCTCATCACCGTCGCGGGCAGCTTTTCATTGGCGAATTGCCGCGGCGATACGTTGACCGCAACGCGATAATCGGGGCCAAGGCGCGCGATCGTGTCGCATGCGGTGCGGATGATCCATTCGCCGATCGGGACGATCAGGTTCGAATCCTCGGCGATGGGGATGAATTTCGACGGGCTGACGACATTTCCCGTGTCGCGGCGCCAGCGGATCAGCGCCTCGAAGCCCGAGATGCGCTCGCTCTTCACGTCGACGATCGGCTGATAGAACAGCGCCAGTTCGTCGCGCGCCAGCGCCTCGCGCAGCGAATCCTCGATCGCTTTCCGCTCGCTCGCCTGATCGTGCATCGCGTCGGCATAGAAACGATAGACGCCGCGCCCCGCGTCCTTCGCGGCATAGAGCGCAAGGTCGGCGTTGCGGACGAGCGACGAGGCGGAAATGCCCCGCCCTTCCGACACCGCGATGCCGATCGACGATCCGATGCGCACCTGCTCGCCCTCGATGGCGAAGGGCTTGGCGAGGCTGAGGATGATCGCGTTGGCGATGCCGGCGAGCTTTTCGGGCTGGACCATCTGCGGCAGCACGATCTGGAACTCGTCGCCGCCCAGACGGCCGACCTGCCCCCTGTCGCCGACGATCTGGGTCAGCCGCCCCGCCACCTGCTGCAGAAGCTGATCGCCGACCGGATGGCCCAGCGTGTCGTTGACCGCCTTGAAACGATCGAGGTCCATCAGCAGCAGCGCGCAGGGCTGAGGCTGGCCGACGTGATTGCGGAGCGCGCGTTCGAGCAGGTCGGCGATATGCCGCCGGTTGGCTAGCCCGGTGAGCGTATCGTAGCGCGCAAGCTGGTTGATCTCGCGCTCCGACCGCTTCATCTCGGTCAGGTCGGTGCCGCTGCCGCGGAACCCCTGGAAATTGCCGAGCTCGTTGCTGATCGGATTGCCCGAGATCGACCACCAGCGCTCCTCGCCCGGCACCGCCGCCTGCACCGTCAGTTCCTTGAACGGCGTGCGCGACGACAGGCTGAAGCCTAGCGTGCGTTCTTCGCTTTCATCGTTGCCGAGCCGGCGGCGAATGATGTCGGTGAACGGCCGGCCGAGCAGGTCGCCGAGCGGCCGGCCGAGCTTCGCCGCGACCGTCGGCGAGATATAGACGAGCTGGCCGTGGCGGTCGGTTTCCCAGAACCAGCCGCGCCCCGCCCTTTCGAAATCGCGCACGAGGCCCAGCGCGCGCTGCTGTTCGCTGACCGTCAGGCGCGCCGCGCGCGTCGCGCGGCGCTGGTGCCGGATATCCTCGCGCATCATCACGATGAGCAGACCTAGAAAGACGAGGCCCGCGATCGCGAAGGGCCACGACGCGGCGCCGAGCGCGCCGCCGAGCGCGCTGGCGCCGGCGAAGGCGAAGAAAGCGGGCCGCGCGATCGCCGCGGCCGAGGCGGCGACGAGGATCGAGCCCGCCTGGATCGCCAGGACGGCGTCGAACCAGCCGGCGCGATCGGGCGCCGCAATCTCGGCAAAGGTCGATGCGGAGGTGAGCAGGCTTCCTGCGGCAAGCAGGCCCAGACACAGCGGGACGGTCAGCCGCGGGTCGGGCAGCGCCGCGACCCGGCGGCCGCGTGCGACCTGACCGATCACCGTCAACGCAAGGTCGCACAGCAATCCCGCCGCCATCGGCGCCCAATGCAGCGGCGACGCCAGAAAGGGCGACGGGCCGGGAAAGAAGGCGAAGGCGAAGAAGCCGAGCGAACGCGCGATCAGCACATAGTGCCAGAGCTGCGCGACCCGCATCAGCCGCGCCACGAAGTCGGGCGAATCGAACAGCGACACATCCGCGGACGCTTCGCCGGTGGCCGGCCGTGTGATGATGCGTTTCGCCCCCAAGGTCGTATCATTCCTGCTGGAAGGGATCATCGCCCCTCTTTCAGAAAGGGGTTTCCAAATCCTTAGTCCGACCCAGCGAAACTCCTGATTTTGTGCCAGAATGGACGATGTTCCGTTTCATGGCGAAACTTGTTAGGATCGGTCCATGCCTGCCGTCCGCCTGCTGCCGCCCGACCGCTTTTTCGACCGCGCGCAATGGTCTGCCATCACGCGCGTTTCGGCGTGGCGGGGGCCTTGGCTCGTCGCGCATGCGTGGATCGTCAGCATCGCCGCAGTGGGGCTTGCCGCCTGGGCGCAGAACCCAGTCGGCTGGCTGCTCGCGATCATCCTCGTCGGCGGACGCCAGCTCGGCCTCGCGATCCTGATGCACGAAGCGGCGCACGGACTGCTCCACCCGAAGCGCAAGGTGAACAATTTCCTTGGTCAGTGGCTGACCGGCGCCGCGACCGGATCGGACCTGTTCGCCTATCGCACCTACCACCTCCAGCATCACAAGTTCACCCAGCAGCCCGAGGACCCCGACCTGTCGCTGTCGAAGCCGTTTCCGACGACGCGCGCCAGCCTGTGGCGCAAGGTGGTCCGCGACCTGACCGGGCAGACCTTCCTCAAGCAGCGCACCGCGCAGTTCCGCTTTGCGCTCGTCGGGCTCAGGGCGATGCTGCGCGGCGAAGGCGGCGCGAAAGGCTCTGGCGGGACACGCGCCGGAACGCCCTTCAACCGACAGTCCGAGGACGGCATGACGGCGCCGACGATCGACGCCGCCGGCGCGATGGCGGTGACGCGCGCAGTCGGCCGGTTCCTGCTCGTACAGGCGGTGCTGCTCGCCGCGTCGCTGATCCTCTATGGCTGGACCCCATGGCTGCTGTGGACGCTGAGCCTCGCGACGACCTTCCAGCTTTACCTGCGCATCCGCAACATCGCCGAACATGCCTGCACGACGACGGGCAGCGACGATCCCTTCACCCATGCGCGCACCACCCATGCCGGCTGGATCGCGCGCGCCACCGTGGCGCCCTATTGGGTCAATTACCACGCCGAGCACCACCTGTTCATGGGCGTGCCCTGCTATCGCCTGCCCGCGGTCCATGCGATGCTGGGCGAAGCCGGGCGGCACGAGGCGATGACGATCGCACCGCATTACCGCGCGGTGCTGCGTCAGGTCACCGCGAAGGGTTGACCGGGCGCCCCCTTCGCCCCCTATTGCTGGACGAAGCGCTGGCCGGCGCGGTCCTTCACGGTCGTCGCGGGGTCGAAGATCATGCCGTTCATCGCGATATAGACGCCCGGCGGCAGCGTCTGCGCCGCAGCGAGCGCGAAGCCGACGTTGAATTCGGCATCGCTCGCGCGGACCGACGCGGGCTGCATCGCGCCGGTCATCACGATCGTCTTGCCAGGGATATCCACAAGCACCCGCCCGGTCAGGACCATGGTGTCGGTGCCGTGGGTGACGAGGATGCGCGCCGCGTCGCTCGCCGTCACCGCGGCGCGGATTGCCTCGCGATCGGTATCGTCCAGTTCGAGGCTGTCCTTGCGCATCAGTTGGGTGACGCGGTGCGGGACGTGGACATTATTCTCGCGCAGCATGTCGGGGATCGCCGCGGGGCCGATCTGGAATTCGGACAAGGCATCGAAATAGACCTTGTCGATCGTTCCGCCGGTGGTGAAGATGTCGATCATATGAGGCCCGCCTCAAAAACAAGGGTCGATTACGCCAAAGCCTCCGCGATCAGCCGCCGCGTGTTGGCGATGCCGAACAGCGCGATGAAGCTTCCCATGCGCGGCCCGGCGCTCGACCCGAGCAGCGTCTCGTAGAGCGCCTTGAACCATTCGCGCAGGTTTTCAAAGCCATAGGCCTCGTCCTTGCCAATCTCGTAGACAATGTTCTGGATGTCGTCCGCGGCGGTATCGGCGGGCAGCGCGGCGAGCCGCGCGTCGAGTTCCGCGAGCGCCGCCACCTCGCCGCCGCGCGGCTTGCGGCGCTGGAGCGTCGGCGCGACATAGTCGCGGTTGTAGGCCATCGCATTGTCGATCAGCCGGTCGAGCTCGGGCCAGGTCGCCGCGTCCGCCCCCGCGACATATTGGCCGAGGTAGCGCCAGATTTGCTCCTTCGACGCATCGGCGCCCATCACCCCGACGAGGTTTAGGAGCAGGCCGAAGCTCACCGGCAGTTCGGTCGCGGGCACCGCCTCGCCGCGCGCGGCGTGGACGTGATGCACCGGATTGCCGAGTTTCTTGTCCGGTTCCTGCGCCGAGTAATTGCCGCGCATCTGGAGATATTCGTCGATCGCCTTGGGGATCACGCCGATATGAAGCTGTTTCGCCGCCTTGGGTTCGCGATAGGCATAGAAAGCGAGGCTTTCCTCGCTGCCATAGGTCAGCCACTGCTCGATCGACAGGCCGTTGCCCTTCGATTTCGAGATTTTTTCGCCCTTTTCGTCGAGGAACATCTCGTAGATCAGCCCCTCAGGCTTGCGGCCGCCGAGCGCGCGCGCGATCTTGCCCGACTGGACGCCGCTGTCGGTCAGGTCCTTGCCGTACATCTCGTAATCGACGCCGAGCGCGACCCAGCGCATCGCCCAGTCGACCTTCCATTGCAGCTTGGCACCCCCCGACAGGATGCTGTGAGTGATCACAGTCCCATCGTCCTCGAACGACACCAGCCCCGCGTCGGCGTCGACCACCGTCACCGGAACCTGGAGCACGATGCCCGAGGTCGGGCTGATCGGCAGCACCGGCGAATAGGTCGCCGCACGCTCGGCGCGCAGCGTCGGCAGCATGATCGCCATGATCGCGTCATAGTGGCGCAGGACATTCTTCAGCGCGTCGTCGAACGCCCCCGACCGATAGCGTTCGGTCGAGCTGACGAATTCGTAATCGAAGCCGAAACGATCGAGAAAATCGCGCAGCATCGCATTGTTATGATGCGCGAAACTTTCATATTTGCCGAACGGGTCGGGAATGGCGGTGAGCGGCTTGCCCAGATGTTCGCGCAGCATTTCCTGCTGCGGGACGTTGTCGGGCACCTTGCGCAGGCCATCCATGTCGTCGCTGAACGCCACCAGCCGGGTCGGCGCAGGCACTCCAGATTCATTGGCGGTCAGCGTCTGATAGGCGCGGCGGACCATCGTCGTGCGCAGCACCTCGTTGAAGGTGCCGATATGCGGCAGCCCCGACGGGCCATAGCCGGTTTCGAAGACGACGGGCTCGCCCCCCGGCTTGCCGTCTGGATAGCGTTTGACCAGCTTGCGCGCTTCCTCGAACGGCCAGGCCTTGGAGGTTTGCGCGGGTTCGCGCAGCGACGGATGGAGATGAAAGTCGGTCATGGCGCGCCCATAGCGGCAACGGGCGCCCAAGGGAAGAAGGGCGGATTTCCGCGCAACTTCACAGTGGAAACGCATGGGTGACCGCGCCGATCATCGCTTAAAGCCACAAAAGCCCCGCTCGCGCAGTGCATTTTTGTGGCCTGTGCGGCTTTAGGCAGCGCCTCTCCTGCCGAAGGGCAAATGGCGAATGGGGGCGCATCTCCCAGCATGAAGCACGGCGGCGCAATGTGGACAGAGCGCTTTTTGCGTTTTGCGCCCGATGAGCGTTACCGGAATATTTACCATGACCGGCCTAGCCTTTCGGCATGACCAGCACCCCGCCCCGCCCCCGCGCGCACAAGCGCACTTCGGTTTCCATCGAGGTGATCGTCAACGGCGTTCTCAACCATGTCGAGGGGCGGATCGTCGACCTGTCCGAAGGCGGCGCGCGGATCGACGGCGCCAGCCTGCCCGAACGATCGCGCTGCGAAATCCATTATGCGGGACAGGTCGTCTATGCGGTGGTGATGTGGTCGGAATGGGACCGCATGGGCGTGCGCTTTCCCTACGAACTGACGCAGGGCCCACTCCATGCCGCGCTCGAACGCGCGCGTGGCGCGGCCGCGATCCCGGCGACGCCGGTCTTCCTGAGCAACCGCTCCATCGGTTTCGGGCGACGCGGGATGAGTTGAGGCGCGGCGCGGTTTTATCCATCCCCGCCCCGTTATACTGAACGTGTTTGGCAATTATTCCCTTTGGACAGATGCAGTTCCCCGGCGAAAGCCGGGGCCCACGCGGGACAGCGCCATGCCATCTGGACCCCGGCTTTCGCCGGGGAACAAGCTCTATACGTGGAGGGCGCACCTCTTACCTGTCTGAAGGATATATACGCCGAACAAGTTCAGGTGACGAATAGCGAGGGGTAACGCCGAAGAGCACCGCCCCTTGCCGCGTTCCTCTTTTGTCCTTAGCTTGGCGCGATGGCGCCCGCCTCCCTCTCCCTGCCCGCGATCCATGCTAGCCATGTCGGAATCTGGCTGTCCGATGCTGCGGGGCGGGTGCAGCGCGTCGGGCGCGGCGAGGCGATGGCGGCGGTGGCGGGGACGCCGCACCTGCTGCTTGGCGCGACGCTGACCGGCGACCGGCTCGGCTATCCCGAACTGTCGGGGCTCGACCTGCTCGAACTGTTCGCTTTCCTTCACCCCGCGCGCTTCGCGGTGCCGACGCCGGCGGGCATCGCCGCCGCGCTCGGCCTGACCGTGGCGCAGCGCGAGGATGAGGTCGCGGCCTTTCTGCCGCAGGCGGCGGCGGCGATGCTCGCCTGCCTCGACGATCCCGACTGGCCCGAGCGCGAGGGGGCGTGGCACGCGCTGCAAGCGCTGACGCGCCAGCGCTGGCCGTGGGCGCCGCTGATCCAGCCGCGCCTCGCCGCGCCCGACCGCGCCGACCGCTGGCTGTTCGCCCGCCTGCCCGAATGGGAGGAGCAGCCGCCGCGCGCACAACCGCGCCAGGTGGTGCTCGATCCGGCGAACGTCGCGGCACGGCTCGACCGGCTCACCGGCGACGGCGCCGAGAAACGGCCGGGGCAGCAGGATTATGCACGCGCGGCGACGGCGATCTTCGTCCCGCGCGAACGCCGCGACACGCCGCAGATGCTGGTGGCCGAGGCGGGTACCGGGATCGGCAAGACGCTGGGCTATCTCGCTCCCGCGAAGCAGTGGATCGACGAGTCGGCGGGCAGCGTCTGCATCTCGACCTACACCAAGGCGCTGCAACGCCAGCTCGCGCGCGAGACCGAGAAACTCTATCCCGACACGCGCGCGCACCGCGAGAAGGTGGTGGTGCGCAAGGGGCGCGAGAATTACCTCTGCCTGCTCAATCTGGAGGACGCGCTGCAAGGCGGTTTTTCGGGGCGCGCGGCGGTGCTGGCGCAACTCGTCGCGCGCTGGGCCGCCTATACGCGCGACGGCGACATGATCGGCGGCGACCTGCCCGGCTGGCTTCCCGCGCTGTTCCGCCGCAACGGCGCCACCGCGCTCACCGACCGGCGCGGCGAATGCATCTATGCCGGGTGCCCGCATTTCCGCAAATGCTTCATCGAGCGCTCGACGCGCGCGGCGGCGCAGGCCGACATCGTGATCGCCAACCATGCGCTGACCATGGTGCAGGCGGCGCGGCCGCGCGACGTTTCACGCGAAGGGGGGGGCGCCCCGGCGACGCGGTTGATCTTCGACGAGGGGCATCACCTGTGGGACGCCGCCGATTCGATGTTCGCGGTCGCGCTGACCGGGCAGGAAGCGATCGAAATCCGCCGCTGGATCATGGGCCCCGAAGGCAAGGCGCGCGGCCGCCGGCGCGGGCTCGCCGCGCGGCTCGCCGATGTCGCGAGCTATGACGAGGCCGGCGAGCGCGCGATCCAGGCGGCGATCGCGGCCGCCGCCGAACTGCCCGGCGACGGTTGGCTCGCGCGGCTGGCGGAGAACGCCCCTTGGGGGGCGATCGAACGGCTGCTCGCCGCGGTGCGCGGACAGGTCTATGCGCGCGGCGCCGATCCGAAGCAGGCCGACAGCGGCTATGGGCTCGAAACCGAGCTTGCCGACCCCGATCCCGAGCTGGTGACGGCCGCCGCCGCCGCGAGCGACGCGGTCGAGGCGCTGCTGCGCCCGCTGATGGCGCTCGGCAAGCGGCTCGACGCGCTGGTCGAGGACCCGCCCGACTGGCTCGACGGACAGGCGCGGGCGCGTGTCGACGGGGCGCGGCACAGCCTGGGGACGCGGATCGACACGCTCGGCGCGTGGCTGGCGCTGCTCGGGCGCGTCGGCGGCCCCGCCGACCCCGATTTCGTCGACTGGCTCGCGGTCGATCGGTTCGACGGGCGCGAATATGACTGCGGGCTGCATCGCCACTGGCTCGACCCCGCGAGGCCGGTCGCGGAAATCGTCTATCGCCCCGCGCAGGGCGTGCTCGTCACGTCGGCGACGCTGCGAGGCGGGGAGGCAGCGCCGCGCGGCAACGGCCACGCGGCGGACGACTGGAGCGACGCCGACATCCGCACCGGCGCGCGCCATCTGGACGGAGGCGTGACGCATTTCGCGGTTCCCAGCCCGTTCGACTATGCACGCCAATCGGAGGTGCTGATCGCCACCGACATCGCGCGCGGTGACCTGCCCGCGCTCGCCGGCGCCTACAGCCGGCTGATCGAAGCGGCGGGCGGCGGTGCGCTGGGACTGTTCAGCGCGATC
The DNA here is from genome assembly GCF_001591045.1 of Sphingopyxis granuli NBRC 100800. Lineage (GTDB taxonomy): Bacteria > Pseudomonadota > Alphaproteobacteria > Sphingomonadales > Sphingomonadaceae > Sphingopyxis > Sphingopyxis granuli. Next base: position 37,804 of record NZ_BCUA01000036.1, read on the forward strand.
CGGCGGCTGCGTATCGTTCATGCGCGCATCGCCGACCGGCTGGCGCGCGCCGGGCTGCCGCTGTTCGCGCAGCATGTCGATCCGCTCGACACCGGAACGCTGGTCGATATCTTCCGCGCCGACCCGCACGCCTCGCTGCTCGGCACCGACGCTCTGCGCGATGGGGTCGACGTGCCCGGCGATTCGCTGCGGCTGGTGGTCATGGAAGGCGTACCCTGGCCGCGCCCGACGATCCTGCACGCCGCCCGCCGCGCGGCGCAGGGCGGCAGCGCCTATGACGACCGGGTGATCCGCGCGCGCATCGCGCAGGCCTTTGGCCGGCTCATCCGCCGCAGTGACGATTTCGGCCAGTTCGTGATGCTGTCGCCGAGCTTCCCTTCGCGACTGCTGAGCGCCTTTCCCGACGGGACGCCGATCCGCCGCCTGCCGCTCGACGAGGTGGTCAATCGCGTCGCCGCCGCGAATGTCGAGCGGCGAAAAAGCGCCTATGCCGCCTTTTCACCGTCCTGAGTTTGCGGCACAAGGCGGCGGATTCGCGGGGGACAGGCGCCCGAGCGTCCGGGGGGAGAGATTTTGAAGAGTTTGACCATCCTGCGCCACGCCAAATCGGGCTGGGACGCCGCCGTCGAGCGCGACTTCGATCGTCCGATCAACGCCCGCGGCGCACGCGGGGCCGAACTGATCGGCCAATATGCGAAGCGGCAGGCATGGCCGATCGACCGGATCGTCGCTTCCCCCGCGGTGCGCGTCGCCGAGACGCTCGCCATCTTTCAGCCCGCCGCGGGGCTCGACCGAATCGAGCCACGCTGGGACCGGCGCATCTACCTTGCCTCGGCGGCGACGCTGATCGACGTGCTGCGCGATACCGGCGGCGATGCGGAGGATCTGCTGATCAGCGGACACAATCCGGGGCTGGAGGACCTGATCCTGATGCTCGTTCCCGAAGCGCCCGACGACGCCCAGCGCGCGCTGGTCGAGGAAAAGTTCCCGACCTGTGCCCTTGCGCGGCTGGACCTCGACATCGCCGACTGGAGCGACCTGGACGTCAATCAGGCGCGCTTGGCCGCGCTCATCCGCCCGCGCGACCTCGACCCCGCGCTGGCACCGGCGATGGACGACGACTGAGGCCCACTGGCCGCGCCAGGGTGGATTCTGGAATGTCCGGCTTCGCGCATAAAATGCCGTGAACGGGCGTGCGAAGATCACTCACGCAACAGATATGGCTTCTATTTGCCCCTTCCAAACCTTCGTCATCCCGGACTTAATCCGGAATCCATTCTCTCGGTGCTGCGTGAATGGACCCCGGATCGAGTCGGCAATTATCCCCTTTCCACAAGTAGCTGTTCCCCGGCGAAAGCCGGGGTCCACGCGGGGCAGTGCTGTGCCATCTGGACCCCGGCTTTCGCCGGGG
>NZ_BCUA01000037.1 GCF_001591045.1 Sphingopyxis granuli NBRC 100800
AGGCGGGCGCCCGCCTGCCAGTCGGCCTCGCGGCTCATCATATAGCTGTCGCCGGCGTCCGAGAAACCGCTGACGCTGTCGCGCGCCTCGCTGCGTCCGCCTTCGATCACGGCGCCGAGCACGAAATTGCCCATGCGGCGATCATAGCCGATCCGCCCGAAATATTCGGGGCCGTCCTTGTCGTTGCGGCACCCGATATTGGCGGTGCTCGTCGCCGCGCCGTTGCAGAAACCGGGCGCGAACACATCGCCGCCCGCCGCGTCGAGGACCGGGTCGCCATAGGCGCCGTCCTGGTTGGTGTCGAAGACCAGCGTCTCGCCGCGGTCGCTGCCCTGGAGCGTGCCGCCGCCGCCGATCGAGACATAGGGACCGTTGAAGTCCTGCGCCGGGTCGTGATTGTCCTGCGCCATCGCCGGGACGGCCAGGACCGTGGCCGCCGTGGCGGCAAGAAGGGAGGGGAATCGCATGTTATTTCTCCATTATTCGGTGGCTTTGCAGCCGCCCCCCAAACCCGCGGTGTGCGCGCGAAGTTCCTGCGCCACCGCGAAATGCGACGAGCCGAGCGCCGCGCGCGATGCATGAAAGGGTCCGAAAACCGCGCTTGCCAGCCCCCTTCGCGCCCTCCTATAGCCAGACCATGAGTCACGATTTGTTCGATGCCGCCAGCCCCGCGACCGACAGCTACAACGCCTCGCAGATCGAGGTTCTGGAGGGGCTTGAGCCTGTCCGCCGCCGTCCCGGCATGTATATCGGCGGCACCGACGAGCGCGCGCTGCACCACCTTGCCGCCGAGGTCATCGACAATTGCATGGACGAAGCGGTCGCCGGTCATGCCAACCGCATCGAGGTGACGCTCGATGTCGGAAACCGGCTGACGATCGTCGACAACGGCCGCGGCATCCCGATCGACCCGCACCCGAAATTTCCTGGCAAATCGGCGCTCGAGGTCATCATGACCACGCTCCATTCGGGCGGCAAGTTCGAGGGCAAGGCCTATGCGACGTCGGGCGGCCTGCACGGGGTCGGCGTCAGCGTCGTCAACGCGCTTTCGGTCGAAACCATCATCGAAGTTGCGCGCAGCAAGCAATTGTATCGCCAGCATTTCTCTCGCGGCGTTCCGCAGGGGCCGCTCGAAGCGCTCGGCACGACGCCGAACCGGCGCGGCACCAGCGTCAGCTTCGTTCCCGACCCGGCGATCTTCGGCGAGCATGGCCGTTTCAAGCCCCAGCGGCTGTTCCGCATGGCGCGCGCCAAGGCCTATCTGTTCGCGGGGGTCGAGATCCGCTGGAAATGCGCGCCCGAACTGATCGGCGACGACACGCCGACCGAGGCGGTGTTCCAGTTTCCCGGCGGCCTCGCCGACCATCTGAAGGACCAGATCGGGACGCGCGAATGCGCGACCGCCGAACCTTTCGTCGGGCGGCAGGATTTTCCGGGCGATCAGGGGCGTGCCGAATGGGCGATCGCCTGGCCGTTGTGGTCGGACGGCAGCTACGCCTGGTATTGCAACACCATCCCCACCCCGGCGGGCGGCACGCACGAGGCGGGGCTGCGCGCCGCATTGACGCGCGGGCTGCGCGCCTTCGGCGAACTGATCGGGCAGAAGAAGGCAGCGCAGATCACCGCCGACGACGTGTTCAACAGCGGCGAGATGATGCTGTCGGTGTTCATCCGCGATCCCCAGTTCCAGAGCCAGACCAAGGACCGGCTGTCGAGCCCCGAAGCCGCGCGACTGACCGAAAATGCGGTGCGCGACCATTTCGACCATTTCCTGTCCGACAATATGGACCGGGGCCGCGCGCTGCTCGGCCTGATCCTCGAACGGATGGAGGAGCGGCTCAAGCGCAAGGCCGAGCGCGAGGTGAAGCGCAAGACCGCGACCAGCGCGCGCAAGCTTCGCCTGCCCGGCAAGCTCACCGACTGTGCGAACGACGGCCCCGAAGGCACGGAATTGTTTATCGTCGAGGGCGACAGCGCCGGCGGCAGCGCCAAGCAGGCGCGCGACCGCAAGACGCAGGCGATCCTGCCGATCCGCGGCAAGATATTGAACGTGGCGAGCGCCAGCGCGGACAAGATCCGCGCCAATCAGGAGATCGCCGACCTCGCGCTCGCGCTCGGCTGCGGGATGCGCAAGGATTGCGACGCCGACCGGCTGCGCTACGACAAGATCGTCATCATGACCGACGCCGACGTCGACGGCGCGCATATCGCGACGCTGCTGATGACCTTCTTCTTTCAGGAGATGCCGGACATCGTGCGGAACGGGCACGTCTATCTCGCGCAGCCGCCGCTCTATCGGCTCACGGCGGGTGCGATGACGGCCTATGCGCGCGACGATGCGCATCGCGCCGAGCTGGAAGCGAGCGTCTTCAAGGGCAAGCGGGTCGAGGTCGGCCGTTTCAAGGGGCTGGGGGAAATGAACCCCAACCAGCTCAAGGAAACGACGATGGATCCGAAATCGCGTTCGCTGCTGCGCGTGACCCTGCCGCAGGAATATGAAGGGCGGCATCAGGTCAAGGACCTCGTCGACCGGCTGATGGGCAAGCACCCCGAGCATCGCTTCCAGTTCATCCAGGCCAATGCCGCGACGCTGGACGAGGCGGCGATCGACGCCTGAGGCGGGTCAACGCCTCTGAAGGCGAAGAGGGCAGAAGGGAAAACGACGCCATGACCCGCCTCCGCACCGCCCTGCTCTCCTCCCTCCTGCTCGCGGCCGCGCTCCCCGCTCCTGCGCTGCTTGCGCAGCCCGCCGAAACCGCCGCACCGGTGGTGCCGTCCTTCGACGCGCGCGCGGGACAGATCGTCGGCCTGCTCATGGGACGCGTCGCCTTTGCGGACAGCTTTGCCCCATCCTTTCAGACCGCGGTTCCCGAGGCGCAGTTCCGCGCGATCGCGGCGAACCTGATCGCGCAATATGGCCAGCCGATTGCGATCGCCGGCACGGCGTCCGACAATGGCCGGTCGGGAACGGTGCGGCTGCGGTTCGAGCGCGGCATCGCGACGGTCCGCCTCGACATCGGCCCGCCGCCCGAAGCGCGGATCACCGGCCTGCAGTTCACCGGCTTCACGGTGTCCGACGACACTATGGAGCGCGTGACGGCGGAAATCGCGGCCTTGCCGGGGCGCAGCGGCTTTCTGGTCGCCGAAATCGACGGGGCCGCGATCCGCCCGATCGCCAGCGCCAATCCCGACCGGCAGTTCGCCACCGGCTCGACCTTCAAGCTCTATGTCCTCGACGAGCTGGCGGCGGCGGTCGCGGCGGGCGAGCGGCGTTGGCGCGACGTCGTGCCGCTGTCGCACCTCAGCTTCTCGTCCGCGGCCACCGGCAACTGGCCGCCGGACACGCCGGTCACGCTGCAGACGCTCGCCAACTGGATGATCTCGGTCAGCGACAATGGCGCGGCCGACACGCTGATCCACCTGCTGGGCCGCGAGCGGATCGAGGCGCGGATGCGGGCCGCCGGCCACAGCGCGCCGTCGCGCAACATCCCCTTCCTGACCACGGTCGAGGCTTTCGCGCTCAAGGGCGACAATTTCGCCGACCTGCGCGCGCCCTTCATCGCCGGAAACGACGCGCAGCAACGGCGGATCCTCGACGCGAACCGCCATCGTTTCACGCTCGCCCAGGTCGACGGCGTCAGCTTCGGCGGCGAACCGCGCTTCATCGACGATCTCGAATGGTTCGCCTCGCCGATGGACGTCGCGCGGGTGCTCGTCGACCTGAAGGCGCGCCGGTCGGATGCCGCAATGGCGGCAATGGCGATCAACAACGGCGTGGGTCCTGCGGCCGCCGCCGACTGGTCGTGGCTCGGCTACAAGGGCGGGTCCGAACTGGGAGTGCTGTCGATGAGCCTGCTCGGACGGCGCAAGGTCGACGGCAAATGGTTCGTCGTCACGGCAAGCTGGAACAATGACAAGGCCGACCTCGACGGCGCGAAACTGGTCGGCCTCGTCACGCGCCTCCTCGCCCTCGCGGCGAAGGATGGCGTCACGCCGTCAGCGCCGCCACCAGCGCCTTGACCTTCGCCTGCCGCCATTGCGGCAAGGGGGCGACGAGCCAGTAGCCGCGCTTCACGGCGAAAGGCTCGCGCACCAGCCGGACGCGCCCCGCCGCCAGATCGGCCTCCGCCAGCATCGCCGGGACATTCGCCTGCCCCAGCCCGTTCGCCGCGGCGTCGATCGCAAGGCCCGCATCGCCGAGCCGCAGCGCGGGCTCGCCGTCCTCGACCGGGCAGCCGGGCCACGCGATGCGCGTCTCGCTCTCGCTGCCGTGTCCCGCGACCGTCACCATATGCGCTTCGGACAGCGGCACGCCCTCATGCTCGCCGGCGCCGTCGGTCCAGAAGATCGCGAGGTCGAGGTTCGCCTCGGTGAAGTCGATGCCGTCGTCGGCCGACACCAGCGTGAAGCGGACGTCGGGCGCCTGCTGGCTGTAACGCGCGAGCCTGGGCGCGAGCCATTTGGCGGTCAGGTCGCGCGGCGCGGCGATCGTCAGCGATTGCGACGACTGGCCCGCCTGCATCGCGCGCACCGATTCCTCGAACATCAGGAACCCCTGCCGCAGCGCGTCGAGCCCGGCGGTCGCCTCTCCCGTCAGTTCCAGCCCCTTCGGGGTGCGGCGGAACAGGACGACGCCGAGCATATCCTCCAGCGCGCGTATCTGTTGCCCGACGGCGGCGGGAGTCACCGCCAGTTCGTCGGCGGCGCGCGTGAAGCTGAGGTGCCGGGCAGCGGCATCGAACACGCGCAGGGCGTTCAGCGGCAGGTGGGTGCGCTTCATGACGCGGTTGCCGGTGCCACCAGCGGGAATTGCGGGATCGCGACGAGCATCTGCGATCCGTCGCCCATCTCCATCATATAGCTGCCGACCATCGACCCTTCGGGGGTGGACAGCGGACAGCCCGATACATAGTCGAACGACGCGCCGGGCGCGATCAGCGGCTGTTCGCCGACGACGCCCTCACCCTCGACCTCGCTCACCTGGCCGCGTCCGTCGCTGATCCGCCAATGGCGGCTGATCAGTTGCGCCGCGACCGCGCCGTCATTTTCGACCCGGACGTGATAGGCCCAGAACCAGCGACCGAGGGCCGGATGCGACTGTTCGGGCAGATAGCTCACCGCCACGCGCACGGTGATCGGCCCGGTGGTCGCCGCAAAGGGGAAGAGAGAGTCGATCATCGTCCGGGCAAGGTCGCTCAAAGCCCCACCCTGGTCAATGCCTGGTCGAGGTCGGCGATGACGTCGCGCGGATCCTCCAGCCCGATGTTGACGCGCAGCAGCCCCTCGCCGACGCCCATGTCGAGCCGCACGTCGGGGCTGACGCCATAATGGGTGGTCGTCCACGGATGGCAGCACAGGCTGCGCGCGTCGCCGATGTTGTTGCTGATGTCGACGAGTTCGAGCGCATTGAGGAAGGCCATCGCCTGCGCGGCGCCGCCGGGCAGGTCGAAAGCGAAGATCGGTCCGCACGCCTCCATCTGGCGCGCCGCCAGTTCGTACTGCGGGTGGCTGGGAAGCCCCGGATGCAGCATGCGCGCGACGCGTCCCTCGATCGCCTTGCCGACCGCGAGCGCATTCTCCGACTGGCGCCGCGCGCGCAGGTCGAGCGTTTCGAGGCCTTTCAACACCACCCACGCGCTGAACGGCGACAGGTTTGGACCGGTGTTGCGCTGAAACGGCAGCAGGACGTCGTTGATGAACGCCGCGCTGCCGCACACCGCGCCGGCGAGCACGCGCCCCTGTCCTTCCATCAGCTTGGTCGCCGAATAGGCGACGACGTCTGCGCCATAGTCGAGCGGGCGCTGGAGCACCGCGGTCGCGAAGGCGTTGTCGACGACGCTGGTGATGCCGTGCGCCTTCGCGAGCCCGCAAACATGCGCCATGTCGACGATGTCGAGCGTCGGATTGGCGGGGGTCTCGAAGAAGAAGACCTTGGTATTGGGGCGGATCGCCCTTTCCCATGCGGCATTGTCGCGCCCGTCGACCACCGTCGATTCGATCCCGAAGCGCGGGCACAGCGTGTCGACGAGCCAGCGGCACGACCCGAACGCCGCCTTGGCCGCGACGATATGGTCGCCCGCCGACAATTGGCACAGCAGCGCCGTGGTCATCGCCGCCATGCCACTCGCCTGCGCGCGGCACGCCTCGGCCCCTTCGATCAGCGCGATGCGTTCCTCGAGCATCGCGACGGTCGGGTTCTGCAGGCGCGAATAGGTCATGCCCTGCTCTTCGCCGGCGAAGCGCGCCGCGACGCTCTCCGCGCTGTCGTAGCTGTAGCCCGAGGTCAGGAAGAGCGCTTCCGACGTCTCACCATGCTCGCTGCGCCACGTGCCGCCGCGCACCGCCTGCGTGGCCGGATGCCAGCGGCGCGTCCTGTCGCGATCGAAACCCGTCGTCTTCTTCATCTGCCCTGTCCGTTCAAAGCCGAAACCACCGCATCGCCGAGCGCGGTCGTTCCCATCGTGCCGCCAAGGTCGGCGCCGCGGCAACCGTCGGCGAGCACCTGCCCCACCGCCGCCTCGATCCGCGCCGCATTCGCCTCGTCGCCGCCCGAATGGCGCAGCAGCATGGCGAGCGACAGGATCATCGCCAGCGGGTTGGCGATCCCCTTGCCCGCGATGTCGGGTGCGCTGCCGTGGATCGGCTCGTAGAGCCCGCGGCGTCCCTTGCCCAGCGAGGCCGAGGCGAGCAGGCCGATCGAGCCGACGCACATCGACGCCTGGTCGGACAATATGTCGCCGAACAGATTGCCGGTGACGATCACGTCGAACTGGCCGGGATTGCGGACGAGCTGCATCGCGGCATTGTCGACATACATGTGGCTGAGCGCGACGTCGGGATATTCGGCCGCGACCTCGATCACCACGTCGCGCCAGAGCTGCGAGGTTTCGAGGACATTGGCCTTGTCGACCGAGCAGAGCCGCTTGCCGCGCCCCTGTGCCGCGCGGAAGGCGACCTGCGCGATCCGCCGCACTTCGCTCTCGCTGTACGCCATGACGTCATAGCCCTCGCGCTCGCCGCCTGCGGTCGTGCGCGTGCCCTTCTCGCCGAAATAGACGTCGCCGTTGAGTTCGCGGACGATCAGCAGGTCGATCGCCGACGCGACCTCTGGACGCAGCGCGGAGCTGTCTTCGAGCCCCGGAAACAGCTTCGCGGGGCGCAGGTTGGCGAACAGCCCCAGTTCGGCGCGCAGGCCCAGAATCGCCTGTTCGGGCCGCAGATGGCGCTCGACCGCATCGAAGCGCGGATCGCCGACCGCGCCGAAAAGAATGGCATCGGCCGCCTTCGCCTTTGCCAGCGTTTCGGGCGGCAGCGGGTGGCCGCTCGCTTCATAGGCTGCGCCGCCGACCAGCGCGCGGTCGAGCGTCACCGGCAGCGCCAGCGCGTCCAGCACCTTCCCGGCCTCCGCCATGATTTCGGGACCGATGCCGTCGCCGGCCAGCAGCAGGATCTTCAATGCTTCGCCTTCCCGTCCGGATCTGGCCGTTCGCCCTGAACGTGTCGCCGGGCTGGTCTTCTCTGTCACGCCGTCGAAAGAAGGACGGTGCTTCGACAAGCTCAGCACAAACGGAGGAAGCGGATGGCCTTGGTTTGACGGGGACGCTCTAAGCAGGCTGGTCGCTTCACGCAACCGCCCTCTTGAGCCGGTCGAGCAATCTTTCCCTTGCCGTCAGCAAGTCGCGGTTGCGCCCGTCGAGCCCGTCGCGGTCGAGAAAATGCCCGGTCAGTGCCAGAAAATCGATGACATCCGTCATCGTGGGTTCGGCCGCCGTCCCGTCGGGCCGATCGTTGCGCAGGAACGGCGGCAGGCGGAGAAGCCGGCTTTCATATCCGGCGGCGGCGGCCGTGCTTACGGCGCCACCCGACTTCGGGCTGACATAGGCCAGATCGTCGGACGTTCCCGTCACGACGCATTCGCCGAGGTCGAGCCCGAAACCGAGTTCGGCGAGCAGCAACAATTCATAGCGCCCGAGCGCAAGCGCCCATTGCCGCGCCGATGGCGCAACGCCGATGGCATCGAGAACGGCGGCCAGCGCGACGTAGAGGGCCGGATAGGGCTGCGCTTCGGGCAGCGTCGCCGCGGTCAGGCTGGTCGCCCATTCGATGGCCGCCGCGGGCAGCGGCTCGGCAAGCAGCGGCGCCCGGCTCGCCAGCAGCTCGACCGTCGCGCCGCCGAGCTGCTCCTCGGTCCGCGCCCGCAGGTCGAGCGCGACCAGATTCCCCGGCATCAGGATCGGCCGCAGGCGCCGCGAGCGGCCACCGCGCACATAGCCCGCGACCAGCCCCGCCTCGCGCGTCAACGCGCGCAATATCGCGCCATGCTCGCCGTGCGCACGCACCGCGCAGACGATCGCCTCGGCGGTCAGGCTGGCCAAAGCACCATCTGCGTCTGCGTCACCAGCGCGACATCGGCGCCGTCCTCGGTCCGGATGCGCGTCTGCCATACCGAGAGCCGCTTGCCGATCCTGACCGGCGTCGCCTCGCCGATCAGCACCGATCCTTCGGGACCGGCGCCGAGGAAATTGGTCTTGCTCTCGATCGTCGTCGTGCCGCTCGCCCCCTCGGGCAGCGTCAGGAACGCGCCCACCGCGCCAAGGCAGTCGGCAAAGGCCATGATCGCACCGCCATGGACGATCTGCCCGGCGGTGCAGATTTCGGGGCGCACGGGCAGTTTGCCCGCGACGCGATCCTTCGTTCCTTCGTGGATGGTGACGCCCAGCGTTCCTGCCAGCGGCATCGCGGCTGCAAAATCCATAGTCTATCCTTCCCTTTCACCCCCTCCTCTGAAGAGGAGGGCATCAAAGATCATCCCCCCGCATGATAGAAATCATACACCGCCTGCGCGACGCCCGCGCTCACTCCGGGCGCCTTCTGCAAATCCTCGAGGCTCGCGCCGCGCACCGCGCGCGCGGTGCCGAAATGCATGAGCAGCGCCTTCTTGCGCGCCGGCCCGATCCCCGGCACCTCGTCGAGCGGCGACGACCCCATCGCCTTCGCGCGCTTCTGCCGATGCGCGCCGATCGCGAAGCGGTGCGCCTCGTCGCGCAGGCGCTGGATATAGAAGAGCACCGCATTGTTGGGGGGCAGCGTGAACTCGCGCCCGTCGGGCAGATAGAAAGTCTCGCGCCCCGCGTTTCGGTCGGGCCCCTTGGCGACGCCCACATAGGGCAGATCGTCGATCCCGAGTTCGGCGAACACGGTCGAGACCGCCGATACCTGTCCGCGTCCCCCGTCGATCAGCACCAGATCGGGCCATTCGCCCCTGGTCCGTTCGGGATCTTCCTCGATCGCGCGCGCGAAACGGCGCTGGAAGACTTCGCGCATCATCGCGAAATCGTCTCCGGGCTGCGTCTCGGCGCGCTTGATGTTGAACTTGCGATAGGCGCCCTTGATCCAGCCTTCGGGCCCCGCAACGACCATCGCGCCGAGCGCGTTGGTCCCCTGGATATGGCTGTTGTCGTAGATTTCGATGCGCTGCGGCGCCTCGTCGAGGTCGAACAGCTCGGCGAGTTCGCGGCCGAGCTTCGCCTGCGTGCTGCTTTCCGCCAGCCGGCGGTCGAGTTCCTCCCCCGCGTTGCGCACCGCCTGTTCGAGGAGACGGCGGCGGTTGCCGCGCTGCGGCACGCTGATCTCCACCTTGCGTCCCGCCGTTTCGCTCAGCGCTTCGGCAAGCAGCGGACAATCGTCGGGCTCGCGGTCGACGAGGATCAGCTTGGGCGGTGGCACGCCTTCGTAGAATTGCATCAGGAAGCTCGCCATCACCTCGGCCTCGGGCACCCCCGCGACATGCGCGGGGAAGAAGCTGCGATGCCCCCAGTTCTGCCCGCCGCGGATGAAGAAGCCCGCGACGCAGAGCTGCCCGCCCTTCGCCGCGAGCGCGAAGACGTCGGCGTCGCCCAGCCCGTCGGCGTGGACCGACTGGCTGCCCTGGATGAAGGTCAGCGCCTTCAGCCGGTCGCGCAGCACCGCCGCCAGTTCATAGTCCATCGCCTCTGCGGCCCTGGTCATCGCGGCGCCGAGCCGTTTCTGCACCGCGGTCGAGCGGCCTTCGAGGAAATCCTGCGCGTCGCTCACCAGTTCGGCATAATCCGCCTTGCCGATCCGCCCGACGCACGGCGCCGAACAGCGGCGGATCTGGTAGAGCAGGCAGGGACGCGAGCGGTTGGCGAAGAAACTGTCGGTGCAGCTTCGCAGCAGGAAGGTCTTTTGCAGCGCGTTGAGCGTGCGGTTCACCGACCCGGCGCTCGCGAACGGCCCGTAATAGCGCCCTTTGGCGCGCCGCGCGCCGCGGTGCTTCTGGACGCGCGGGAAATCATGGTCGGCGCGCAGCAGGATGAAGGGGAAGCTCTTGTCGTCGCGCAGCAGCACATTGTAGGGCGGGCGATAGCGCTTGATGAGCTGCGCTTCGAGCAGCAGCGCCTCGGCCTCGCTGGTGGTGGTGACGATCTCCATCGCGCGCGTCTGAGCGACCATGCGCTGGAGCCGCTGCGGCAATCGCGCGACCTGCGTGTAATTGGTGACGCGGTTCTTCAGCGCGCGCGCCTTGCCGACATAGAGCACGTCGCCGCGCGCATCGAGCATGCGATAGACGCCGGGCCGCACCGGCAATTTGCGCACCACGCCGCGGATCACCTCGGCCCCGCGCGTCAGGTCGGGCTTGTCGCCCTCCGCCCCGCTGCCGCGGACGACATAGGTCGCCTTCTCTTCGTTGAACCGGTCGGGAGCGTTGGGGCGAGCCATGCCAGCCATGTAGGCGATGACGCGACGGGTCGCCATAGGGGCGGGCCAGAAAGCCGCGATAGCCCCCAGAAACAAAAACGCCCGCGGATTTTCCGCGGGCGCCTTGGTCCGGCGATGCCGAACGATCAGCCCTTGGCGACCGCCGCGATGGCCTTGTCGACGAGGGCCGCGTCCGCCTTGGCATCGTGCCGGGCGGCGATCAGGGCGGCCGCCGCGTCGGTGGCGGCCTTTGCCGCCGCTTCGCGCACATCGGCGAGCGCGCTGGCTTCGGCGGCCGCGATGCGGTCCTCGGCCATCTGCTTGCGGCGCCCGATCAGCGCGGTCGCGTCGGCCTTCGCCTTGGCGACGAGCCCCTCGGCCTCGGCCTCGGCGCGGGCGCGCAACTCTTCGGCTTCTTTCGCCGCAGCGGCGAGCTTCGCCTCATATTCGGCCTTCAGCGATTCGGCGTCGAGCCGAAGCTGTTCGGCTTCGCTGAGCTGCCGGGCGATTTCGGCGATCTTCCTGTCGAGCATCGCGCCGATCCCGGCGGGCGCCTTCTTCCAGACGAGAACGCCGAGGAAGATCGTCATCGCCAGCGCCACCCACCAGCTCGGCGACGACAGGATCGAGCCCGCCGCGCCGCCGCCATGCGCCGCACCGGCGGCTTCGGACAGGACCAGAGTCAGATTAGCCATGGAGCACCGCCTTCACCGCCTGCTTCGCGTCCGCGGCGGCGACCTTCACACCCGACAGCTTCGCGACGAGTTCGCTCGCCGCTTCCGCCGCGACCGACTCGATCTCGGCCATCGCCGATCCGCGCGCCGCGGCGACATCGGCTTCGGCCGCCGTCATTTTCTCCGCCAGTTCGGCATCGACCTTGGCAAGGCGCTTTTCGGCGTCGCGCGCCGCCTTGTCCTTCGCATCCTGCACCGCCTTTTGCGCGGCGGCGCGGCTGAGGTCGCTCTGCTGGCGATATTGTTCCTCCAGCCCGTCGGCGGAGGCGTGCGCCGCCTTGGCCGCGGCCAGATCGTCGGCGATCTTGCGGTCGCGCGCGTCGACGGTCGCCTCGATCTTGGGATACATGCCGAGACCGATCACCACGAAAACCGCGCCGAAAATCAGCGCGAGCCAGAAAAGCTGCGATGCGAAGAACCAATTTTCCGCAAGCTGGTTGATCTGTGGCATTTCTCTTCTTCCGATTGACGACTGCCCGGCGCACGCGCGCCGAAAGGCCGCCGCGCCGTCCCGCCACACGGCGGAACCGGCGCGGCGTCGACCGTCAGGCCGCCTTCAGATAGAGCAGGATCGCGATCAGGAACGACAGCAGGCCCAGAAGCTCCGCCGCGGCGAAGCCGATGAACAGGCGGCCCTGCTGACCGTCGGCCGCCGCCGGATTGCGCAGCGCGCTTTCCAGGAAGCTGCCGAAGACATTGCCCACGCCGATCGCGGCCATGCCGGCGCCGATCGCGGCGAGACCGGCACCGATGAGCGTCGCTGCTTGTGCGTCCATGAACTTAACTCCTTGAGGTAAACGTTTGGATTGAAACGGGATTAGTGAAGATTGACCGCGTCGTTGATATAGAGCGAGGTCAACAGGGCGAAAACATAGGCCTGGATGCCCGCGACCAGCAGCTCGAGCGCGCTGATACCGATCATCAGGGCGAGGCTGGCGATGCCGACCGGGAGCCCGATCGCGACACCGGCGCCCGAGCTCTGGACGATGAAGTTCGCGAACACCTCCAGCAGCACGTGCCCGGCGGTCATCGCGACGAACAGTCGCAGGCCGAGACTGAACGGGCGCACCATGAACGACACGAACTCGATCGGCGCGATGAACGGGATCATCGGCCACGGCGTGCCGTGCGGGACGAAGAGCGAGAAGAAATGCAGCCCGTGGCGCCAGAAGCCGACGACCAGCACGATCGCGAAGGACAGGATCGCGAGGATGCCGGTGATGGTGAAGTGGCTCGTCACGGTCAGCGGGTGCAGGCCGGCCAGCGCAAAAGGCACCATTCCCAGCACGTTGCAGAACAGAATGAACATGAAGAGCGAAAAGACATAGGGCGTGTATTTGCGCCCTTCCGGTCCGATGTTCGTCGACATCATCGACGAAACGAAACCGGTGAAGCCTTCGACGGCCATCTGCCAGCGCCCGGGAACGAGCTGCCGCTTCATGCCGCCGAGCATGAAGAGCCATAGGATGACGGCGGCGGCGGCCATCCAGACCGCACTGGTGGTCAGCCACACCTCCCGTCCCTCGACCGCGAACAGCTTCGCGATCGGTTCGACGGTGAACTGGTGCATCGGGTCGAATTTACCGGCCTCTGCGGACACGCGCGTCACTCCAAACTATCCCCGCGCCTGACGGTGCCGGGCTGAACCTTGAGCCTATGCCGAACCGCCCTTGTCGCGCGATGCGGCATTGGCGATCCGAAAGATATTCCTGAAGGCGACGACGACCCCGAGAGCCAGCATCCCCAACAAACCCCAGGGCGAGGTGTCGGCGAAGCGGTCGATCAGCCAGCCGATCAACGCACCGCCCAGCATCCCGCCCAGCAATTCGGCCAGAACCCGGTTTCCGAGCCGATAATTGGCGTCGGATTCGGGCGCGCTGACCCCGGCCCGCCTGGCTTCTGCGGCTTCGGCCCGGTCCAATCGCTCTTCGAGCGAGACCAGGCGCGAATCCTCCGAAGCTGGTTCCGGATCGCTGCCATTCCCCGTCATCTTCCGCCATCCTCCTGAAACAGAACCGGAATGCCCCGATTCTGCCTGCGAAAAAAGGCCCGAAAAATCGGGGGACCCCTGAGGCGCGGTCCGTTTAGAAACGCCGCCCCATGAAGTCAATGCCCGCACGCGAGCGCGCGGCTTAATCTTGCTGCGCTGCGGCAATATCGTTCGGATCGCGCCTCTTGCGGACGCAAAAATGCCGCCGCGTTTAGGGGCGCGGCGGCATCAAGCGCCCGCGGGCGCTGCGAAGCTGTGATCTCAGGGGCAGCGCGAATCCCGGACCGGCGCGCCGCTGTCGCGCGTCAGCCAGCGGCCGTCGGGCGCCTTGTACTTCTCGCCCGCCCTGGTCTTCGCGATCAGGTTGCATCCGGTCGCGAAGGCGAACTGCTCGACCGTGCTGCCCTGCGGTGCATTGCTGGTGTAGGCGGCCTTGCGCTTGATGTTGATATCGGTGACGAGCTTGCGCACCGCATCGGTCGGCGTCGACACGAAGCCCAGATAGCCGTCGGGCTGCTCGCCGATCTGGCCGTCGGCCCGCGCCTGTTCATAGGCCGGATCGCGCTGCGCCATCGCCGAGGGAACGGCGACCGCCACCGCGGCTGTCGCGGCAATCGCCGCCATCGCCATCGTGCCGGGTTTCCACTGTTTCACACGCATCTCTTTTGTGTCCCCAATCCAGTTCGCGTCAGAATATCTCGCTATTCTGCTCGATGAGCTTCTTGGCATCGCCATCCAGCCTATACACGACTTCCTGCTTGATGTTGATGTTCAGGTTGATCTCGATCGGCTTGTCCGGCGTGTCGATCTGTACGCAGCCCGCGAGGGCAGGCGCAAGGATCAGGCTCGCCAGAGCATGCGCGCCGATGGCATGCCTCCTTGCTCCGGTCTTGATGGCGGTCATGGCATGGGCTCGCTTTCTGGGGGCTGAACGGGTTTCGATGCGGCGGCGGCCGCGGCTTCGGCCTCTTCCTGCACGCGCAACAGGGTCGACAGATTCTGTTCGATCAGCAGCGTCGGATCGTAGAACCCCTTGGCCGATGTGATGAGCTGGCGGAAGGGCGCCTGGATCTTGACGTTGAAGACCAGCGGCAATCGGGCGATCTGTTTGGTCAGGAAATTGCGCGTCGCGCCCTCGCCCTGCCCCACGCCGCCGAAGCGGATGTCGGTCACCATCTCGCCGTCCAGATCCCCGTTCAATATGATCGTCAGGTCGTCATATTGGAGCGATCGCAGCGCGCCAAAGGCAAAATTGGCGATCGCGCCCAGATTGTGGTTCGACAGTTCGCCGACATAGGCGAGCGTCCCGCCGCCGGCGCGCGCATCGATCCGCCCGCCGACGATGCGCCCGCCGAGCCCGTCGAACTCGACCGGCAGCGTCCCGTCGAACAGGCCGGTCGCGTTGATGTTGTCGAAGCCGAACTGCTGGAGGAAGATCGCCGCATCGACGCCGACGATGTCGAACGACAGGCGCCGCGTCTGGCTGGCGTTGAAATCGAGCGTCGTCGGGTGCAGCGACAGTTCGCCGCCCGCGAACGGCCAGCGCCCGCCGTCGATCCGCACGCGATTGTCGCCGAGCAGCCGATAGGTGATCGTTCCCCCGATCACCGGGATGCCCGGGTTGATCTCGTCGATCCGGGCCACCTGCCCCGGCGCCGACCGCAGGCCGATCAGATCGTCGAAGGTCAAGGTCGCGGTCAGCCCCGTCACCGGACCGAAGGCAGCGGCCAGATTCGCGTCGGCGGTCGCGAAGGTGCCGTGGCTGGTGACGCCATCGGGCGTCCATTCGATCCGTCCGTCACCGACGACCGATCCCTGGACGTTGGCGACGACGCCGAGCGCGAGGCGGGTGAGCTGATCGGGCTGGAACCGATCGTCGAATCGCAGCTCGCGGACCTTGAGGTCGGCGGCGCCGGTGCCGCTGTCGAGCCGGTGGGTGATCGTCGTGTCGACGACCGATCGCCCGCTCTTCTCTTCGCGAAATGCCGCCTCGGCATCGATCGTGCCGTCCGCGAAGCGCAGATGCGCGCCGTCGGCGACGAGCGGAAAGAAGCGCGCATCGGGCTCTGCGTCGGTCAGGCGAACGCCGCCGTCGAGCGTCAGCCCGTCGCGGCCCCAGCGCCACGCCCCCGCAATGTCGGACAGGATGAGCGGAACGGCGCCGATCTTGCCGCCCGCGCCCTTGAGGTCGCCGCCCATCCCTTGCGCCGCCCGGCGACCGGTCAGCGATGCGGCGGCGAAATGCGTCGCGCCGTCCCCCTCGCCGAGCCGCACCTCTGCCCCGGCCAGCGCCCAGCGCATCGCGGCCAGATCGATGTCGGCACCGCGCGCATCGAAAGCGAAGGGCGAGGTCCCGCTCGTCCCGCGCAGCGCGATGCCCGGGACGCGGATATGCCCGCGCAGCCCCTGCGGCCCCGCGCTCAGCAGCGGCGCGCTGGGACGGCTGCACAAGTCGATTCGCGTGGGGGCCAGCCGGAACCCGCCCACATCGACCCGGTCGGCGCCGATTCGCGTGCAGCCGCCGTCGAGCGCGAGCGCGCCGTTCGGCGCCAGCACGCCGGCGAGCGGCACCGACAGCCGCTCGACGCGCCCATCTCCGACCGGCCCCGACAGCTCGGCGCGGGTCGCGAAACGCAGCAGCGCGCCGCCCGAGAATCGCACCGGAGCCAGCGCAAGGCGCGCGCCGCCGGCGGCATAGGGTTCGACTGTTGCGACGCCGGCGATCGTGCCATCCGCGTGCCGGTCGAGCTGGAGCGATCCCGACGGCAGGCCGCCGCCGCCGAATGCCCATTGTCCGGCGGCGATCACGGCGGGTTCGGGCGCGCCCAGCAGATAGGCGATGCGGCTGTCGTCGCTGCCGGTGAAATAAGCGCCGCTGGCACCGCGCAATTCGGGAGCGACCAGCTCGATCCGGGCCGATTTACCTTCCCCCGCCAGCGCGAATCGCGCCTTGCCTCCGGTTTCGGCGAGCATGGCGGCAAGCGCCGTCGCCGCGCGCTCCGCCAACGGGCCGACCGGACTGCCATCGACCGAGCCGCCACCCTGAACGATGGCGCGCCGCAGCGCTTCGCCGGCACGGGCGCGAGCGAATGTCAGTTCGCCGTCGACCTTCGGCGCCCGATCGCCGACCGTGGCCCTGGCGGTCAGCGCCACCTGCTCGGCGGTGACGGCATCGGCGCGCAGCCCCGCCATCGCTGCCTCCACGCTGATCGCGGTGCGACCGGCGTCGCCCGAGAATTGCGCGCGGGCGCCGATCCGTTCGGCCGCCGCCGGTCCCGCCGCGAGCCGGACAATGCTGGCATCGGCGGTACCCCGCCATTGGCGCAGATCCTCGGACAGCGAGAGATCGAGCGCAATCTGCGGCGACGCAGCCGTCAGCTTGCCCCCGGCGCAGGCGAGGCTTGCGCCGCGGAGCGGCCCGACAAGCTGCGGCCGCACGTCACGCACGCGCACGCGGCCGTAAAAGCTGACGTCGCGACCGCTGCACCCGGCCGCGGCGAGCGTCGGCGCGACCAGCGCGAGCGTTCCGTCGAAATCCCGGCGCAGATTGCCCTTCCCGTTCAGCGCCGCGCCAATGGCGCCCCACGGCGTCCCCACGCGCGCGCGCGCATCGGCGAGCGTCACTGCCAGATCGGGCAGCACGAAGGGCGAGGTGCTCGTCGGATCGCGGAACTTGTCGAGCGCGCCGAAAGACAGGCGCCCGTCGGCGAAGGCGCCGTAGAGACGCACGCCTTCGGCGTCGATCCGCGCCACATAGGGACCGGTGAAGCCCCAGTCGAGCACGACCTCGACGCGGCGCGCGGTCAGGTCGGGACGCGCGGGATCGCCGATGACGATGTCGGTCAGCCGCTGGGTGCGCAAACCGATCCGTTCGATCGTGTAGCGCGCGGGAACCCCGCGCTGGTCGAGCTGGTCACGGATGAAGCTGTCAGCGATCGGCGCGCGCGCGAACCACAGGCCCGCCGCGATCGCGATCAATGCGCCGCCCGCAATCCAGCGCTTGCGGAGTCGGGGCCGCGATGCCGAATCTGCAGCGACAGGCTCGCTCATGCGCGCGACCGCGATGAAAAAGTGGCGGATCGCGAAACCGGCGATGACGTCATGCGGTCATATTCCAATCTCGCCCGTTCCCCGTCCCCGGTCTGCCCTTCCTGTCAGCAACGCCGGAATTCCCGTTTCGCTGCAAGATATTGCACCGCATCGAAGCAAAAGCGTTTCTATGACCGTTGAGCGTGCCTCACAAGGCGGTTATTCCGGTCCCGACATGGCCGACGCGCCCGCCCCGATCCCGGATCACGCCGGTCATCGCGCCCGCTTGCGCGCGCGGCTGCTCGGCGGCGATGCCGATGGCATGGCCGATTACGAGCTGGTCGAATATCTGCTCGCGCTCGCCATTCCGCGTCGCGACACCAAGCCGCTCGCCAAGGCGCTGCTGCGCGAATTCGGTTCGCTGGCGCAGCTCGTCAGCGCCGACCCCGAATCGCTGCGCCGGGTCGCCGGCATGGGCGACACGGCGGTCGCCGCGCTGAAGATCGTCCAGGCCGCGAGCCTGCGGATGCTGAAGGGCGAATTTCGCGACCGGCCCCTGCTGTCGAGCTGGGACGCGCTGCTCGACTGGCTGCGCGCCGACATGGGGCCGATCGACATCGAACGCGTCCGCGTCCTCTACCTCAACGCGCGCAACATGCTGATCCGCGACGAGGTGATGAGCGAAGGGTCGATCGACCAGTCCGCCATCTATGTCCGCGAGGTCGTCAAGCGCGCGCTCGAACTGGGCGCGGCGGCGATCGTCCTCGTCCACAACCACCCGAGCGGCAGCCCCGAACCGAGCCGGCAGGACATCGCGATCACCCGCGACGTCGCGGAGGCGGCGCGGAAGCTGGGGATCGCGCTCCACGATCACATCATCATCAGCGGCGGCGATCATCGCAGCTTCCGCGCGATGGGCCTGTTGTAAGACGGCGCGGACGCGCGTCCGGCTCCGGCCCGCGCCGCGACACCATCGGAATGTTTGACTTGCGCTGCGCGGCACGACATCATCGCGCCATGCCGACTCAGTGCACCCCTTCCCGTTTCGACCTCCGCGCGGGTCAGATTCTCGTGGGCCTCTAGCCCCGGGTCCGGTGCCTCCTGCCCCGAACCCGGGGCGAAAATCCACCCAACCCGATTCCAGCGGCGCAGCCGAGCCTCGCCCGCAATCCTCTTTCGGAAAAAAAGAACCCATGACGACCACCAGCAAGGCGACCCGCCGGCCGCCCATCCACATGATCGATACCGAAGCCGACGCGCTGACCGACCTTGCTATCGCCAAGGAAGACGATCTGCCGCAGGTCAGCGAAATGCTGCTGAACGAAATCGCGCGCGCCACCATCCACAAGGCCGAGCGCATTCCGTCCGATGTCGTGACGATGCGCTCGACCGTCGAGTTCGTCGACGAGAACAGCGGCGCGGCGCGGACCCTGCAACTCGTCTACCCGCGCGACGCCGATATCTCCGCGGGCCGCATCTCGATCCTGACCCCGGTCGGGGCGGGACTGATCGGCCTGCGCGAGGGCCAGACCATCCGCTGGCCCGACCGCGACGGGCAGGATCATAACCTGTCGATCGTCCGCGTCACACAGGCCGAAGCCGCCTGATCCACGCGCACCGCGGACAAACGGAAACAGCCGCCGGATCGCTCCGACGGCTGTTCCGCCGTGTTAGGGGCGCATTCAGGCGCCGCGCGACAGGAAGCCGATAAGTTCGGTCTTGCTGACGCCACCCGACTTGTCGGCATCGGCGGCGCCGAACGCCTGGGCAACCCAGCTCTTCACCTGCTCCGATTCGGGATCGACCGTCGGGTCGGTCGCGGTGCGCAGCTTCTTCATCCAGGCGGAGAATTCCGTCTCGCTGAGTTCGCCGTTCGCATCGCCGTCATAGGTAGGGAATTCCTGCTCGACGATCTGCGCGATCTGGCTCGGGGTCGCAGCGCCGTCCGACGGGGCAGGACTCGACTGCGGCGGCGGGCTCGACGGAGCCGGCTGGGCCGTCATGTCGTCGACAGGCGGCGGCGTGTCCGGTTCGACCGGTGCCGGTGCGGTCGTGTCGGCCGGCGGCATCGTTTCGGGCGCGGTCTGCGTCGCATCGTCGGGCGGCGGGGTTTCCGTCTGCGCGAACGCGGGGAAACTCACCGCGGCCGCGCCGATCAAAAGCATATGTTTCAACATGATCTGTCTCCATTGGCGGCGACGGGGCCGGATTCGACAACCCGCGGCCTTGTTCGAAGGGGCATGAGAACAACCGCCCGCGCGCCGCGAAAGTTGCCGCAGGCGCCCGATTGGCGTAGCCGCCTGCCCCTGCTAGGGGGCGGCTGGTCGCGATTCCGCCTGCATAACGCGACAAGGCGCCGCAAAAGGAAGGAAATTCAATGGTTCCGCGTTACGCCCGGCCCCAGATGACCGCGATCTGGTCGCCCGAGAATCGCTATCGCATCTGGTTCGAGATCGAGGCGCACGCGACCGACGCGCTGGCCGAACTGGGGGTCGTGCCGCAATCGGCGGCCAAGGCATTGTGGGACTGGTGGGCGACCGAACCGGCGATCGACGTCGCGGCGATCGACGCCATCGAGGCGGTGACGAAGCATGACGTCATCGCCTTCCTGACATGGGTCGCGGAGCATGTCGGCGACGAAGCGCGCTTCATGCATCAGGGCATGACGTCGAGCGACGTGCTCGACACCTGCCTTGCCGTGCAGCTGACGCAGGCGGCCGACATATTGCTCGCCGATCTCGACGCGCTGCTCGAGGCGATCAAGCGCCGCGCCCATGAGCACAAGCTTACCCCGACGATCGGCCGCAGTCACGGTATCCACGCCGAACCCGTCACCTTCGGGCTCAAGCTCGCCGAAGCCTATGCCGAATTCGCGCGGTGCAGGACCCGCCTGATCGCGGCGCGCGCCGAGATCGCGACCTGCGCCATTTCGGGCGCGGTCGGCACCTTCGCCAATATCGACCCGCGCGTCGAGGCGCATGTCGCGGCAAAGCTCGGCCTCGCGATCGAGCCCGTCTCGACCCAGGTCATCCCGCGCGACCGCCACGCGATGTTCTTTGCCACGCTGGGCGTCATCGCCTCGTCGATCGAGCGGCTCTCGGTCGAGATCCGCCACCTCCAGCGCACCGAGGTGCTGGAGGCCGAGGAATATTTCTCGCCGGGCCAGAAGGGCTCGTCGGCGATGCCGCACAAGCGCAACCCGGTGCTCACCGAGAATCTGACCGGGCTTGCGCGCATGGTGCGCAGCGCGGTGACTCCGGCGCTGGAGAATGTCGCGCTGTGGCACGAACGCGACATCAGCCATTCGTCGGTCGAGCGCTTCATCGGTCCCGACGCGACGGTCACGCTCGACTTCGCGCTCGCGCGGCTGACCGGCGTGGTCGACAAGCTGCTCGTCTATCCCGCGCGGATGCAGAAGAATCTCGATCGCATGGGCGGGCTCGTGCATTCGCAGCGCGTCCTGCTGGCGCTGACGCAGGCGGGCGCGAGCCGCGAGGACAGCTATGCGCTGGTCCAGCGCAATGCGATGAAGGTCTGGGAATCGGATGGGCAGCTGTCGCTGCTCGACCTGCTGAAGGCCGATGCCGACGTCACCGCGCGCCTGTCCGCCGAGCAGCTCACGGACCTGTTCGACCTCGGTTATCATATGAAGCATGTCGATACGATCTTCGCGCGCGTCTTTGGAGCCGCATAGAGCAACGGCCGATTAGATTGAATCGGCCATTGCTCTATTTGCTTTCGTTTTCCGCATTCTGCGAGTCGTCGGCTGTGCCAGCCGACTTCAGAATGCTCTAGGCTGGCGTCCGGAGCCGAAGTCGCCTAGAAACCGTCCGAGGCCAAGCAAGGAGCGGAACAGTGGGAATCCTGCGCACCATCATCTGGGTCCTGCTGACCATCGTCCTGCTGCTGTTCGCCTTCGCGAACTGGAACGCGGTGACGGTGACCATCTGGCCGGGCTGGGAAGCCGAGACCAAGCTGCCGGTGATCGTGCTCGTCGCCTTCGCGCTGGGCAGCCTGCCGACGTGGATCGCGCTGCGCGCGACGCGCTGGTCGCTGAAGCGCCGTCTCGATGCGAGCGAGCGCCAGCTCGCCGACCTGCGCGCGATGGCCAATCGCCCCGCCGATCCCGCGCCTCCCACCGTGCCGGTCAACGATATCCCGCCCTCGCCCCTGGAGTCCGCATGACGTCGCCGCTCTATCTCGCCATCGACACGCCGCACCTCGACGCTGCGCAGACGCTGGCGCAGAAGGTCCGCCATCACGTCGGCGGGCTGAAGCTCGGGCTCGAATTCTTCTGCGCCAACGGGCATCATGGCGTGCTCGAAATGGCGAAGCTGGGTCTGCCGATCTTTCTCGACCTCAAGCTCCACGACATTCCGAACACGGTGGCCAAGGCGATCCAGGCGCTCCGCCCGCTCGAACCGGCGATCCTGACCATCCATGGCGCGGGTGGCCGCGCGATGATGGAGGAAGCGAAAGCGGCGGCGGGCGCGAACACCAAGGTGGTCGCCGTGACCGTGCTGACCAGCCTCGATTCGCCCGACCTCGACGACATCGGCGTCGGCGGCACTCCGCACGATCAGGTGGTGCGCCTCGCGGCGCTGGCGCGCAGCGCCGGCCTCGACGGCATCGTCTGCTCGGGGCAGGAGGTCAAGGCCGCGCGCGCGGCCTGGCCCGGCGGCTTCTTCGTCGTTCCCGGCGTCCGCCCCGCCAACGGCAAGCCGGGCGACCAGAAACGCGTCGTCACCCCGGCCGAGGCGATGGCCGACGGCGCCTCGATCCTCGTCGTCGGACGCCCGATCAGCCAGTCCGACGACCCCGACCTCGCAGCGCGCGCGATCGAGGCGACGCTTTAGGAACCCCACATTGAATCCCGTTCGTGTCGAGCGAAGTCGAGACACCCATCGGAACAGCCAAGGTCGAGGGGCATCTCGACTTCGCTCGATGCGAACGGACTTGCGAGCAGAAACTTCGAAACATGCCACCACTCATCAAGATCTGCGGTCTCTCGACACCCGAAGCGGTCGATGCGGCCATCGAACAGGGCGCGGCCTACATCGGACTTGTCCATTACGAGCCGAGCCCGCGGCATGTCGACCTTCGGACCGCCGCCGAATTGCGGCGCCGTGCCGGGGCGCATGTCAAGGTGGTGTTGCTGCTCGTCAACGCCTCGCAGCAACTCACCGGCCAGGCGCTCGCCGCAGTGCGGCCCGATGTCGTCCAGTTCCACGGCACCGAGACCCCCGAGTGGCTCGCGGTCGTGAAGCGGCTGGTTCCGGCGGAGATATGGAAGGCGATCGGGCTCAAGGACGCGGGGACGCTGGAGCGGATCGAGAAATATCGCGGCATTGCCGACCGCATCCTGTTCGATGCCCCCGCCTCGGCGCTGCCCGGCGGCAACGGCGCGCGTTTCGACTGGTCGCTGCTCGCCAACCACCGTCACACGATCGACTGGGGCATCGCCGGCGGCCTGACTCCCGACAATGTCGCCGCCGCGATCGCGGCGACGCGCGCGCCGCTCGTCGATGTCTCCTCGGGCGTCGAAAGCGCGCCCGGGGTCAAGGATCTGGACCGGATCGCCGCTTTCTGCGCGGCGGTGCGCGCCGCTCAATAGGCGTCGCCCAGCGCGAAATCCTGCCGCCGTTCGCGCCACGCACCGCGCGTGAAGTCGGGGAACTCCAGCGTCCGGTTATCCTCTGCGATCGACTGTTCGGACAGCGGCGTGATCGCGCTCCACGTCAGCGCGTCGTAAATGTCGATCGGCATCGGCGCGCCGGCCTTCAGCGCCTCGACAAAGGCGTTGAGAGCGAACCAGTCCATCCCGCCATGCCCGGCCCCGACCGCCCGGTCGGCGTGACGTTTCCACAACGGATGGTCGTACTGGTCGAGCACCGTCTCCGCCGGCTCCCAGCGATGCGGTTCGGGGCTGCGGCCTTCGATGTAGAGCGATTTGGCGACGTCCATCCACAATCCGCGCGTGCCCTGCACCCGGAAACCGAGCGAATAGGGGCGCGGCAGGTTAGTATCGTGGGTCAGCCGGATCGTCTCGCCATTGGCGCAGGCGATGCTGGTCGTCACGACGTCGCCCAGCGCGAAACGCACCGCCGCATTGGGGTGGTCCGCGCCGCCCTGCGCGACCACATGATCGTGCAATCCGCGCGCCTTGCTCGCATAGCTGGTCAGCCGGGTGAAGCGGTTGCCGCGGTTGATATTCGCCCACATCGCGCAGGGGCCGATGCCGTGGCTGGGATAGAGGTCGCCGTTGCGCCGGACGCTGTGATCGGTCCGCCAGCGCGCCTCTGACCAGCCCTTCGCGCCGAATTCGGCGCCGCCGCCATAGGGACGGCCGGGAATGCCCGAATTGAATTTCACGTCGCGCAGATCGTGCTGATAGCCGCCTTCGAGGTGGATCATCTCGCCGAACAGGGCCTGCCGCACCATGTTCAGGACCGCCATGACGTCGCGGCGATAGCAGACATTTTCCAGCAGCATATAGGGCGTGCGCGTCGCCTCATGCGCCGCCAACACGTCCCAATGGTCCTGAAGCGTGATGCCTGCGACGACTTCGCACCCCACCGCGACGCGCGCCTCCATCGCCGCGATCGCCATCGGCTTGTGCCATTCCCACGGCGTGACGATCAGCACGCCGTCGAGCGTTCCGGGTTTCAGCATCGCACGCCACGCCTCGGCGTCGCCGGTGAAGCTCGCGGGGCGCGGCTTTCCCGCCGCATCGAACTGCCCCTTCGCGGCTTCGAGCACGAAGGGGTCGATGTCGGCGATCGCGGTCACGTCGACGTCGTCGCGGCGCAGCAGTTCGCGCAGGTGCACGCGTCCGCGCTCGCCGGTGCCGATGATGCCGATCCGCAGCCGCGATCCGCCGCGGTCCCGCGCGATGGCCGGTGCCGCCGCCGCCGTGGCCAACGCCGCGCCGCCCGCCATCAACAATTCGCGCCGATTCATGCCCCCGCTCATCCGTCTGCCTCCTTGCCGTGACCCTCACCGCTGTTTGAAGCGCATCGAGGCTATGGACAAGGGCGTCATAGCGCCTAAGGGACACAGCCAGCCATGACCGAAGCCGCTCCCCCCCGCTCCGCCCTATCGAACAGCCTGCGCACCGGGCCCGATGCGCGCGGTCATTTCGGCGCCTTCGGGGGCCGCTATGTCGCCGAAACGCTGATGCCGCTGATCCTCGACCTCGAACGCGAATATCGCGCCGCCCAGGCCGATCCGGCGTTCAGGGCCGAGTTCGAGCATCTGCTCGAACATTATGTCGGCCGCCCGAGCCCGCTCTGGCATGCCGAGCGGCTGACGGCCCATCTGGGCGGCGCGAAAATCTATCTGAAGCGCGAGGACCTGAACCACACCGGCGCGCACAAGATCAACAATTGCATCGGCCAGATCCTGCTTGCGAAACGGATGGGCAAGACGCGGATCATCGCCGAGACCGGCGCGGGGCAGCACGGCGTCGCGACCGCAACCGTCGCGGCGCTGTTCGGCCTGCCCTGCACCATCTTCATGGGCGCGGTCGACGTCGCGCGGCAGCAGCCCAACGTGTTCCGCATGAAGCTGCTCGGCGCCGAAGTGGTCGCGGTCGAATCGGGCGCGAAGACGCTGAAGGACGCGATGAACGAGGCGCTGCGGCACTGGGTCGCCAACGTCCACGACACCTTCTACATCATCGGCACCGTCGCCGGCCCGCACCCCTATCCCGAACTGGTCCGCGATTTCCAGTCGGTGATCGGCGAGGAAGCGAAGGCGCAGATCCTGAAGGCGGAGGGGCGCCTGCCCGACATGCTGATCGCGCCCGTCGGCGGCGGATCGAACGCGATCGGCCTTTTTCACCCCTTCCTCGACGATGCCGAGGTCGAGATCGTCGGCGTCGAGGCCGCGGGCGAAGGGCTCGACAGGAAACATGCCGCCAGCCTCGCGGGCGGCCGCCCCGGCATCCTCCACGGCAACAAGACCTATCTGTTGCAGGACGAGGACGGCCAGATCACAGAGGCGCACAGCATTTCGGCGGGCCTAGACTATCCCGGCATCGGTCCGGAGCATGCCTGGCTGCACGACATCGGCCGCGTCCGCTACGAACCCGTCACCGATGCGGAGGCGCTCGCCAGTTTCCAGAAGCTGACGAAGCTGGAAGGCATCATCCCCGCGCTGGAGTCGGCCCACGCCATCGCCGCCGCCGAACGGATCGCGCCGACGTTGGGCAAGGACAAGATCATCATCGTCAACCTGTCGGGCCGCGGCGACAAGGATATCTTCACGGTCGCGGATGCGCTGGGGGTGGCGCTCTAGAAGCCCTCTCCCCTTCAGGGGAGAGGGTTGGGAGAGGGGGACGAATGCGGGACCGAAGGCTGATCGAGTTCGCCAAGCAGATGCGCCGCGAACAGTCCGAGCCCGAAATCCGCTTGTGGCTCGAACTGCGTGCGGCACGTTTTCAAGGAATCAAATTCCGCAGACAAAAGGTCATTGGTCCGTATATCGCCGATTTCTCGTCCAGAGAGCCGATGCTGGTGATAGAGATCGACGGCGACACGCATGCAGGTCAGGAGGCATATGACCGGACCAGGACGGCTTATTTCGAAGAACAGGGTTATCGAGTGATCAGATCTACCAACCGCGACATGTTGACGAATATGGATGGGGTTCTGGAGCAGCTTGCGTCGTTCTTGACTCCCCCTCTCCCAACCCTCTCCCCTGAAGGGGAGAGGGTTCTATGACTCGCTTCGCTTCGGCCTTTTCCAAAGGCTCCGCGCTCGTCACCTTCATCACCGCGGGCGATGGCGATACGCTCGCCAACCTCGACGCGCTGGTCGCGGGGGGCGCCGACGTGATCGAACTCGGCATGCCGTTCACCGATCCGATGGCCGACGGTCCCGCGATCCAGGCCGCCAACCTGCGCGCGCTCGGCAAGGGCACGACCACGGCGGACATTTTCGCTATCGCGGCCGCCTTTCGCTCGCGCCATCCGCAAGTGCCGCTCGTCCTGATGGGCTATGCCAACCCGATGACGATCCGCGGGCCCGAATGGTTCGCCGCCGAATGCGCGAAAGCGGGCGTCGACGGCGTGATCTGCGTCGATATCCCGTCGGAGGAGGACGCGGAGCTAGGCCCCGCGCTGCGCGCTGCCGGCGTCGCCCCGATCCGCCTCGCCACGCCGACCACCGACGCGGCGCGCCTGCCCGACGTGCTGAACGGTGCGGGCGGCTTCCTCTATTATGTCTCGGTCGCGGGGATCACCGGGCTCCAGCAGGCCGCGCAGGCGAGCATCGAAGATGCGGTGGCGCGCCTGAAGGCCGCCACCGACCTGCCCGTCGTGGTCGGCTTCGGCGTCCGCACCCCCGAACAGGCCGCGCAGATCGCCAAGGTCGCCGACGGGGTCGTCGTCGGATCGGCGCTGGTCGAGATCATCGCCGCGCACGGCGATGCCGCCCCTCCGCATGTCGAGGCTTTCGCCCGCACCCTCGCCGATGCTATTCACGGCGCGAAGGAGAATGCCGCATGAGCTGGCTCGAACGCGTCCGCAACGCCCTGCCCTTCGCCGCAAAGCGCGATACGGCGGACAATCTGTGGCACAAATGCCGCCAGTGCCAGCAGATGGTCTTCGTCAAGGAGTGGGAGGACAATCTGAACGTCTGTCCGCGCTGCGACCATCACGACCGCATCGGCGCCAAGGAACGCTTCGCGCAGCTTTTCGACGGCGGCCTGTACGAGGTTCTGCCCGCCCCCGCCGCGCCCGAAGACCCGCTCAAGTTTCGCGACACCAAGAAATATGTCGACCGCATCAAGGCGGCGCGCGCGCAGACCGGCGACCGCGATGCCTATCAGAACGGTTTCGGCCGCATCGACGGCCGCCCGGTGGTGATCGGCGTGCAGGATTTCGCCTTCATGGGCGGCTCGATGGGCGTCGCGGTCGGCGAGGCCTTCGTCGCCGGGGTCGAACAGGCGATCCGGCGCGGCTGTCCCTATGTCGCGATCACCGCGGCGGGCGGCGCGCGAATGCAGGAGGGCACGCTGTCGCTGATGCAGATGCCGCGCGCCACCGTCGCGCTCGCCCGTCTGCGCCGCGCCGGGCTGCCCTATATCGTCCTTCTCACCGACCCGACGACGGGCGGCGTCACCGCCAGCTATGCCATGCTCGGCGACGTGCAGATCAGCGAGCCCAACGCGCTGATCGGCTTCGCGGGGCAACGCGTGATCGAGAATACGATCCGCGAAAAACTGCCCGAGGGATTCCAGCGCGCCGAATATCTGCTCGAACATGGGATGATCGACATGGTCGTGCACCGCAAGGAGCTGCCCGCGACGCTCGGCCGCCTGATCGCCTATCTGGCGCCCGAAAAGGCGGCCTGACTTCCACCCCGCGTCATTGCGAGGAGCCGAAGGCGACGAAACAACCTCCAGCCATCGTCCATGTCGCGCCGATAGCTGGAGATTGCTTCGCTCCGCTCGCAATGACGAAAAAGAGGCGTGAACCATATGCCCGACCACGCCCATTCCGCCGACCCCGCTGTCCAGACGCAGCTCGACCGCCTCGCCGCGCTGTCGCCGGGACGCGACATCCTCGGGCTGGAGCGCATCACCGAACTGTGTCGTCGTCTCGGCAATCCGCACGAGCGCCTGCCGCGCACCTTCCACGTCGCCGGGACCAACGGCAAGGGGTCGACCTGCGCCTATCTGCGCGCGATCCTGGAGGCGAGCGGCCGCCGCGTCCACGCCTACACCAGCCCGCACCTCGTCCGCTTCAACGAACGTATCCGCATCGACGGCGCGTTGATCGACGACAGGCTGCTCGCGGCGCTGCTTGAGGAGGTGCTGGACGAAGCCGCCGACCTGGGGGCGAGCTTCTTCGAGGTCACCACCGCGGTCGCCTTCCTCGCCTTTGCGCGCCATCCCGCCGACGATTGCATCCTCGAGGTCGGGCTCGGCGGACGCCTCGACGCGACCAACATCATCCCGGCGCCGGCGGTGTGCGGCATCGCCTCGCTCGGCATCGATCACGAAGCCTTTCTGCTCGCCCCCGAGGCCGGAACGCCGTCCGCCCCAACCGAGCGGATCGCTTGGGAAAAGGCCGGGATCGTCAAGCCGGGCAGCGCGCTCGCGACGCTCGCCTATCCGCGCGCCGTGCAGCGCGTCATCGCGCGCCGCGCCGAGGAGGCCGGTGTCGCGCCGTTCGCGGAGGGCGAATCCTGGTCGGTAGAGCCCATCGGCGACGCCTTCCGCTGGACGTCGATGGGCGGGACATTGGCCGAGGTGCTGCGTCCGGGCATGGTCGGGCTGCATCAGATGCGCAATGCGGGGCTGGCGATCGCGATGCTCCATATCGCGCCGGGGCCGAAGCCCGACGCGGGCGCCATCGCGCACGGCGTCGCCGATGCCTTCTGGCCTGCGCGCCTGCAACGATTGGGGACGGGGCCGCTGACCGGGCTGCTGCCGCCGGCGACCGAGTTCTGGCTCGACGGTGCGCACAATGGCGATGCCGGCCTCCAGCTCGCACGGCATTTCGCCTGCGAGCCGCGCCGCATCCATCTGATCGCGGGCATGCTCGCGAACAAGCATCCCGAGGCGATCCTCGATCCGCTGCGCGACCGCCTCGCTTCGCTGACCGTCGTGCCGGTGCCGGGGCACGAGCATCATGATGCAGCGGCTTTCGGGCCCGAAGCGCGATCCGCCGCGGACGTCGAAGCCGCCTTGCGCGCGCTGGCGGTCGATCCGGCGCGCGAGGTCTTGCTGATCGCCGGCTCGCTCTATCTTGCGGGCGAAGTGCTCAGGGCGAACGGGGAACTGCCCGACTGAAACGCCTATCCGGGTGCGGTTTCACCTTCTGCTTTCCCGGCCGAGCCGACCGACAGGTCGACGAGTCCGGTCCGCATCATCCACCAGAAAAGCAGGATTCCCGGCACCGCCGCGGCGGTCGTGAGCAGATAGAATTGCACATAGCCGAACTGCTCGATCAGCGCGCCCGCGGTCGTCCCGGTGACGAAGCGCCCGATGATGCTCGCGGCGGATGAAATCAGCGCATAGTGGGCCGCCGTGAAGCGCAGGTCGCACAACGCCGAGAAATAGGCGACAACCACCACACCGCCGATGCCGCTCGCGAAATTCTCGAACCCGATCGCGCCTGCCATTCCCCAATTGCTCTTGCCGGTCGCAGCGAGCAGCGCGAAGCTGAAATTCGATACCGCCATCAGCACCAGGCTGAGCAGGACCGAGCGCTTCATTCCCATGCGGGCGTACAGGATGCCGCCGATGAAGATGCCGATCAGATAGGCCCAGAATCCGATCCCGACATCATAGATGGCGATTTCGTCATTGGTGTAGCCAAGATCGTCGAACAGCAGGCGAAAGGTCAGGTTTGCAAGCGTGTCGCCGATCTTGTGGACGAGGATGAAGAGCAGGACGAGCAGCGCGCCGTGGCGCTGGAAGAACTCGACAAACGGGCCGACGATCGACTGGATGATCGCGCTGCCGCCCTTGCGTTCGGTCGGATCGCGGTGTCGCTCGGGTTCGCCGACCCACAGCGCCGCGACGACTGCGGGCAAGGCGAACAGCGCGCAGGCCAGATAGGCCGGCTCCCATCCGTGCCGGGCCGCGAGATAGAGCGCCAGCGCGCCGGCGCTCGCAGAGCCGATGCGCCAGCCATACTGGCTCATGCCCGACCCGATGCCGAGTTGTTCGGGCTTCAGTATCTCGATGCGGTAGGCGTCGATCACGATGTCGAAGGTCGCACCCGCCAGCCCGACGAGGATCGCCGCGACGGCGGTTCGGTAAATATCGGCCTGCGGGTCCTGCAACGCCAGATTGGCCACGGCCGCCATCACCAGCACCGCCGACAGGATGATCCACGACACGCGCTGCCCCATCCGCCCGAGCAGCGGCAGGCGCACCCCGTCGACGAGCCACGACCACAGCGGCTTGAGATTGTAGACGAGGAAGGCGAGCGTGAAGGCGGTGACGGTCTTCTTGTCGATGCCGTCCTGCGCGAGTCGCGTGGTCAGCGTCGCGCCGATCATCGCATAGGGAAAACCCGACGATACGCCGAGCAGGAAGGCCGCGATCGGCGCCCGCTCCAGATAGGGGTGGACGCTGGCCCACCATCCCTGCGGGGGCGGCGTCATGGTTTCCTGCGGCTGCACCTGGCGCTCCTTCCCCGGCAATCGAGTGATGAAGGCCTAAAGCCTTGGCGCCAAATTGGAAGCGGTGATTTGGCGGTCCGACGGATCGTGGCGGCGGCCGGTCGCCTCAGGCTGCCTCGGGCCGCCAATAGGTCTGAAGCCCGCTGATCTTGCGCGGCTTCTTCTTCTGGCAGATCATCGTCTCGATCGCGCGCAGCGCGCCGATCAGCGCGGCGGCGGCGTGCGGCTTGGCGAGGCAGGCGAGCGCGATCTCGGCGGCATCCTCGGGCGGCAGGCCGGTGACGAGCAGCACCGCAATGCCGCGATCGCGCGCGATCCGGGCGACCTCGCGCCCCGTCATGTGGCCCGCGAGATTCAGGTCGAGGACGAGCGCGTCGATCTGGTCGATCGCCAGCACCTGCACCGCAGCCTCGCCCGAATCGACCGTCGAGACGACGTCGTAGCCCGCGTGTTTCAGCGTCCGTTCGTTGTCGAACGCGATCAGCGGATCGTCTTCGACGACCAGCAGGCGCTTGATGCACGACGGGCGGGACGCAAAGAGCATGAAAACTCCCTTCGATGGCGCCATGGCGCGCTCTCGCCCGTCCTGCAATATCGCTTCGGCATGCCATCGACGAAGCGATGCGTTTCCGGCTATGAGCGTGACCACAAGGCCACAGTTTCCTTCCCCCCTCAACGCCATGAAAGCCGCTTGCGTTCCGATGACGACACGCCGACCGCCCCGCTCCGCCCCTCAGCCCGCCGCACCGCGCGGCCGCCGCGCCGCGCGTTCCGCGCAACCCCGCCCCCCTGCCACCGCCGAACGCGAGGAAGAGGGGCCGCAACGGATCGCCAAGCTGCTCGCCCGCGCCGGAGTCGGCTCGCGCCGCGACGTCGAGCGGATGATCGAGGAAGGCCGCATCGCGCTGAACGGCCAGGCGATCGCGCAGCCCGCGCCGCTGCTCTCCTCGCTCGAAGGCCTGACGGTCGACGGCAATCCGGTCGCGAAGCCGGTCTCGACACGCCTCTATCGCTTCCACAAGCCGGCGGGCTGCCTCACCGCCGCGCGCGACCCCAAGGGCCGCAAGACGATCTACGACATCCTGCCCAAAGGCCTGCCGCGGCTGATGCCGGTGGGGCGGCTCGACTATAACACCGAGGGGCTGCTGCTGCTGACCAACGACGGCGAATTCAAGCGCCAGCTCGAACTGCCCTCGAGCGGGGTCGAACGCAGCTATCGCGCGCGCGCCTTTGGCGAGATCAGCCAGGCGCAGCTCGAGGAACTGGCGCTCGGCATCACCATCGACGGCATCCGCTATGGAAAGATCGACGCCAACCTCGAACGCCGCACCGGGCGCAACCAGTGGATCGAACTGACGCTGACCGAGGGCAAGAACCGCGAGGTGCGCCGCGTGCTCGAACATCTGAG
Organism: Sphingopyxis granuli NBRC 100800; assembly: GCF_001591045.1. Classification (GTDB taxonomy): domain Bacteria; phylum Pseudomonadota; class Alphaproteobacteria; order Sphingomonadales; family Sphingomonadaceae; genus Sphingopyxis; species Sphingopyxis granuli. The sequence goes on from NZ_BCUA01000037.1 coordinate 32,020, forward strand.
CTTGCAGGTCAGCCGGCTGATCCGGACGCGCTACGGCGCCTTCTCCCTCGACGGGCTCGACAGCGGGGCGGTCGAGATCGTGCCGCGCGACGCGCTGTTCCAGTTTCGCCGGCGGATGGGCTGAGGATGCGGGTGATCGCCGGCGAGTGGCGCGGCCGCAAGCTGCTCGCGCCCCGGAACGACGCGACGCGGCCGACTGCGGACCGCACGCGCGAGACGCTGTTCTCGATGCTCGCGAGCCGCCTCGGCAGTTTCGAGGGGCTGCACGTCGCCGACCTGTTCGCGGGTTCGGGCGCGCTCGGCATCGAGGCGCTGTCGCGCGGCGCCGCGCACTGCCTGTTCGGCGAGCAGGACAGGGACGCGCTCGACGCGCTGCGGAAAAACCTCGCGACACTGGGTGCGGGGCAGCGCGCCGAGATTCGCGCCGGATCGGTCCTTTCCCTCGGTCCCGCGCCGCGCGCCTGCGACCTGCTGCTGTTCGACGCGCCCTATGGCACCGGCGCCGGCAGCGTCGCGCTCGACAAGCTGGCCCGCCTCGGCTGGGCCGGCCCCGACAGCTGGGTTTCGATCGAGACCGCCGACCGGGAAGCGGTCGATGTCCCCGGCTTCGGAATCGAGGCGGAGCGCCGCGTCGGCAAGGCGAAGCTGACCCTGCTGCGCCGCGCCTGACCATCGTTCAGCCGGCGGCGGCGCCCTGCCGGCGCACCATCAGCAGCCCGATCCAGCTGACGACCCCGGCCAGCGCCAGATAGAGGCCGACGACCTGCGTCCCGCCCCAGTCGCCGAGCGCCTGCGCGATGATCGGCGCCAGCGCGCCGCCCAATATGCCGCCGACGTTGAAGGCGACCGACGCGCCGGTGTAGCGCACCTCGACGGGAAACAGCGCGGTCAGCCAGCTGCCGAGCGGGCCATAGACCAGCCCCATGACGAACAGCGACGCCGCGAGCCCGAGGAAGATGAGCGGCCACGACTGCGACGCCAGCGACGGCCCGAACAGCAGGCCGACGAGGATCGTCGCGCCGCACCCCCAGGTCAGCACCCGCTGCGCGCTGACCGCGTCGCTCCGGTAACCGGCATAGACGATCCCCACCGCCATGAAGAGGATCGCGCCGAGCTGGATCAGCAGGAACTGCTCCTTCGGATAGCCAAGCGCCGTCGTCCCGTGGGCCAGCGCGAAGCTGGTCGCGAGATAGAAGATCGCGAAGCAGGCGACGACCGCGAAAGTGCCCGCGAGCGTCGGGACGAGGTGGCGGCGGAACAGCTCGCCCAGCGGCACCGCGACCGGCGCCTGCCTTTCCAGTGCGTCGGCGAAGGCGGGCGTCTCGCCGATCCTGAGCCGCACCCAGAGCCCGAGCCCGACGAGCACCGCCGAGACGAGAAAGGGGATGCGCCAGCCCCATGCCGCGAACTCCGCATCGCTGAGCCACAGGCCGAGCAGCAGGAACAGGCCGTTGGCGGCGATGAAGCCGACCGGCGCGCCGAGCTGCGGAAACATGCCGAAGCGCGCGCGCCAGCCCGGCGGCGCATTCTCGACCGCCAGCAGCGCCGCCCCGCCCCACTCGCCGCCGAGCCCGAACCCCTGCCCGAAACGCAGGATGCACAGCAGCAGCGGCGCGACCCAGCCGACCATCGCATAAGTCGGCAGGAACGCGATCAGCAGCGTCGAGGCGCCCATCAGCATCAGCGAGGCGACGAGCGTCGACTTGCGGCCGATGCGGTCGCCGTAATGGCCGAAGACGATCGCCCCGACGGGCCGCGCCAGGAAAGCGAGCCCGAAGCTCATGAAGCTCAGCATCAACTGCGCCGAGGGTGATTCGGACGGAAAGAACAGCGGCCCGAACACCAGCGCCGCGGCGGTGCCGTAGATGTAGAAATCGTAGAATTCGACCGCGGTCCCGACGAGGCTCGCGGTCAGGATGCGCGCCTGCGCGCGATAGGGTGTCAGATCCACGGGCGGCGCCCCTTCCCTTCGTGATGGCGGGTCGCTTTGAACGGATCATGCGCTCCGGCGCAAGACCAAAGACCGTCCGCCGCGCAGCGCCGCCGCGTCCCGCCGCCTTGCACTGGACAGCATCGGCGCCGTTCCCTAATCGTTCGCGCGTGAACAGCCGCCCAGCCTCCCCGCCCGATCTTCCCCCGCCGCACCCGTCGGACCCGCCCTATCTGCAGGGACTGAACGGCCCGCAGCGGCAGGCCGTGCTGACCACCGAAGGCCCGGTGCTGATGCTCGCGGGGGCGGGCACCGGCAAGACGGCGGCGCTGACGGCGCGGCTGGCGCACATCATCGCGACGCGTCGCGCGTGGCCGTCCGAAATCCTGGCCGTCACCTTCACCAACAAGGCGGCGCGCGAGATGCGCGAGCGCATCGGCCGGATGATCGGCGACGCGGTCGAGGGGATGCCGTGGCTCGGCACCTTTCACAGCATCGCGGCGAAGATGCTGCGCCGTCACGCCGAACTGGTGGGGCTGCAGAGCAATTTCACCATCCTCGACACCGACGACCAGCTTCGCGTCCTCAAGCAGCTCATCCAGGCCGAGGGGCTCGACGAGAAGCGCTGGCCGGCGCGCCAGCTCGCGGGGCTGATCGACAAGTGGAAGAACCGCGGCCTGACCCCGCCCGACCTCGACGCCGCGGACCGCGAAGCCTATGCCGATGGCAAGGGGCAGCATTTCTATGCCCTTTACCAGGCACGGCTCAAGACGCTGAACGCCTGCGATTTCGGCGACCTGCTGCTCCACATGCTGGTGATATTGAAGACGCACCGCGACGTGCTCGAACAATATCAGCAGCGCTTCAAATATATCCTCGTCGACGAATATCAGGACACCAACGCCAGCCAGTATCTCTGGCTCCGCCTGCTCGCCCAGGTGCGCAAGAACATCTGCTGCGTCGGCGACGACGACCAGTCGATCTATTCGTGGCGCGGCGCCGAGGTGGCGAACATCCTGCGTTTCGAAAAGGATTTCCCCGGCGCGACAGTGATCCGCCTCGAGCAGAATTACCGCTCGACCCCGCAGATTCTTGCCGCCGCCTCGGCGCTGATCGCGCAGAATTCAGGGCGGCTCGGCAAGACGCTGTGGACCGATCTCGACGCGGGCGACAAGGTTCGGGTGGTCGGCGTCTGGGACGGGCCCGAGGAAGCGCGGCGGATCGGCGAGGAGCTCGAAGACCTCCAGCGCCGCGGCACCAGCCTCGACCGCGCCGCCATCCTCGTCCGCGCGCAGTTCCAGACCCGCGAGTTCGAGGATCGCTTCATCGCCATCGGCCTCCCCTACCGCATCGTCGGCGGATATCGCTTCTACGAACGCGCGGAGATTCGCGACGCGCTCGCCTATCTGCGCCTCGTCCAGTCGAGTGCCGACGACCTGGCCTTCGAACGGATCGTCAACGTGCCGAAGCGCGGGCTCGGCGACAAGGCGGTGTCGCGCATCCACCAGTTCGCCCGGATCGAGCGCACGCCGCTGTTCCATGCCGCGGCGCGGATCACCGAGACCGACGAGCTGACGCCGCAGGCGCGCCGCCAGCTCGCGAACTTCGTCGCGATGATGCGCAGCTGGCAGGCGAAGGCGAACGACCTGCCGCACCCCGAGCTGACGCAGCTGATCCTCGACGAATCGGGCTATACCGCGATGCTTCAGGCCGACCGCAGCGCCGAAGCGGCGGGACGCCTCGAAAACCTCTCCGAACTCGTCCGCGCGATGGAGGAATATGATTCGCTCGAAGCCTTCCTCGAGCATGTCAGCCTCGTCATGGATCGCGACAACGACGATCAGACGGAGACCGTCACCATCATGACGATCCACGCCGCGAAAGGCCTCGAGTTCGATCATGTCTTCCTCGCCGGATGGGAGGACGGCGTCTTTCCGTCGCAGCGCGCGATGGACGAGGGCGGCACCGCGAGCCTGGAGGAGGAGCGCCGCCTCGCCTATGTCGCGATCACCCGCGCCCGGCAGCGCGCGAGCATCTATCACGCCGCCAACCGCCGCATCTACGGCCAGTGGATGAGCAGCATCCCGAGCCGCTTCATCGCGGAGATTCCGCCCGAGTTCGTCGACAGCGAGAATAGCTTCGGCGGCGGCGCGTCGCTTTGGCGCGCCAACTGGTCGGCGCAAGGCGACCCGTTCGCGCATGTCGCGACGCAGAGCCCGGCACGCACGGCGACCCGCGGCCCGGCATGGCAGCGCGCGCTGGCCGCGTCCTCGACCATCACCCGGGCCCCTGCGCCGAGCGAAGGCGCCCCCGCCGCCTCGGTCGGCGCGAAGCCGCGCGCCGACCTGGCGATCGGCATGCGCGTCTTTCACGAGAAATTCGGTTACGGCCGGATCATCGACGTTGACGGCAACAAGCTGGAGGTCGAATTCGAGCAGGCGGGCACCAAGCGGGTCCTCGACGGCTTCGTCCGCGCAGCCTGAGGGCGTGGGCGGGACGATGGGGGCTTAGAGCCACAAAAGTCCTGTATACGTGCATCGATTATGTGTCTTTTGCGGCTTTATGGTCTTTGGGGATTCGGATTTTCGACACGGTTTGTCCCTTTCGTCACCCTGAACTTGCTTCG